>NZ_CAWNWX010000084.1:0-33948 GCF_963878195.1 Aeromonas sp. HMWF016 | reverse complement strand
GCCCGAGGATGACCATATCAGCCTGTTGCAGCGCCTGTACCGCCTCTCTGGTGGCCTGTACTTCGGGCATCAGGCCAAGGGAGAGCGGTGGGGAGGCGAGCTGGTCGATCGAGACCTCTCCCAAGATCCGGGTGCCGCACTCCATGTTGGCGCAAAGATCGGTCGGAAATTCAGACATGGGTAGCAATTGTGACTCGATTTTGAGCATGTCGCTAATGAGCTTGATAGCATCAAGAGGACGGACGCAGAGGTTATCGAGTGCCAGCAGCATCAGGTTGCCGAGGTTGTGTCCCGCCAGTTCGCCCCGGCCGGCGAAGCGATATTCAAACAGCATGCTGCCGATGCTGGGATCGGTCACCAGCTGATTGAGGCAGTTGCGAAGATCGCCCCAGGCGATGCAATCCTGACTCTTGCGCAGGCGTCCGGTGGAGCCACCATCATCTGTTGTGGTGACTATGCCGGTCAGGCGTTGACCCAAGAACGAGAGGGATGAGAGCACTCGTCCCATACCGTGGCCACCACCGATGGCAACGACCCGCTCGAAGTCATTGATGTTTTTCTGCCACATGAAGGCATCCTGTCATTGGTCTCAGTTGACCGCTATATTAGCAAGTGGGTCAAGGTAATTGTTTGATAAAGGTATGATTTTTGCTTGCGACTGGCATCCGTTAACACGACAAGGAGATGGTGTTGAAATTTCTGACCGTTCACTCCCTCGCTGAAAGTTCAGCGCTGGCGGCTCAAGAGATCTGTGCGCGACTGCGCCACCATTCCATGCAGGCTCCCTCCCTGTTGCTGATCTATTTTACCGAGGCCCATGAGGGCGAGATAGTCTGTTCCGAGCTAAAACGCCAATTCCCGACCACTCGTTTGCTGGGGTGCAGCTCCTGCGGCGGGGTGATGACCGAGGTGGGCCATCATGCCAGACAGGGATATGGTCTGGCGGTGGCGGCATTTTACGACGAGGCGGGAGCCTATGGCATCGCCGGCGCCAGCGGTAGTCAGGTCGATGTGAGGCAGTTGCTGCGTCGCGCCATGAGTGACTGTGGCCGACCCGGCGAGTTGCCCCAGCTTATCCTCTTTCATGCCAGTCCCGGCCAGGAAGAAGGGCTTTTGGCCGGTATTGAGGCAGAGTTGGGCGCATCCGTACCCGTGGTCGGCGGCTCTGCAGCAGACAACAGTGTCAGCGGCAATTGGCAACTCTGTTGGGACGAGTCGATGACCCGCGACGGCATCGTGCTGGCGGTGCTCTATCCCGACTGCCAGCTCGCGTTTCAGTTTCACTCCGGCTACGTCCCCGCCGAATGCAGCGGCGAGATCACCTCCTGCCATGGGCGGGAGGTGCTGACTATTGATCACCAGCCCGCCGCAGAGGTCTATGCCCGCTGGTGCGGGCGCCAGTCCCCCTGGCCTGTGGGCCCCATCTTGCGCGAAACCACGCTCAATCCACTGGCTCGTCAGGTGGGCTCCCTCGATGGCGTTCCCTATTACAAGCTCTCTCATCCGGAGGCGGTTACCGAGCAGGGGGGCTTGCGCCTCTTTACCGAGGTGGCTCCGGGCGAACGGTTGCTCCTGATGTACAGCAGTCAGGAGGGATTGTTGCAACGTAGCCTCAATGCAATCCGGATCGAGCCGGGCTATGGTGTCGATGTTGAATTGCAACCTATCGGCGCGCTTATCATCTTTTGTGCTGGTTGCCGTTTGGCGCTTGGTGATATGTTGTGCGAGTTTGTCGAACAGAGCCGTGCTCGTCTCGGCAAAATCCCCTTTATCACTCCCTTTACGTTCGGCGAGCAGGGGCGGCTGCCCCACGGTGAGCTGGCTCACGGCAACCTGATGGTATCGAGCGTGATCTTCCTGACCCGTTAGAGAACAGGCAACAAGATGATTGGCAACAGCGAACTGGAAGCCCTGGGCGACAAACTGCAGACCACTCTGGTCGATCTGATGCGTTGTCGTGAGCGCGAGGCCAAATACCGGCATGAATCCCAGACCCTGCTGAGCGGGGTAGCGACACTGGCCGATGCCCAGACGCCGGAGCAGGTGCTGGAGAGCCTCATCCAGGTGCTCAAGCCTTTTATCGGATTTGAGCATGCGGATGTGGTGGCTTGGGAAGGAAAAGTAGGGGTCACCCACCTCACTACCGAGCCTGTGGAGCAGGGACATAACTGGGCCATGACACCGGCATTTGGCCGGGCGATTGCGGGAGAGACGCTGGTGATCTACGACCCTTCCCAGTTGCCTGAGCTGGCGGATCTCGCTGCAGCGCCGGGATGGGCGAGCCTGATGCTCACCGGGCTGCAGGCTCCCGGATTCAGTGCCACCATCATCTGCCGTCACTCCCGTGCCGGCACGTTCGATCTCACCAGCAAGGCGGCGATGCAGCGCTGCCGCCCGCTCATCTCGCAGGCACTTGTCAACATCACCTACCGGGCTCGCTTGCAGGAGCAAGTTGCGGCCAAGACCGAGGCTCTGCAGGCCAGCAAGCGCCGTTTTCGCAGTTTTGCCGCCATGGCGTCGGACTGGTTTTGGGAGACGGATGCCGAGCACAGACTCAGCTACGCCTCCGAGCCCGGCTATCTCGATGAGCAGATGCCGCTCTCTACCCGGCCGACTCTCTATGACTATGTTTGCAACAAGGGCAGCCGGGAAGCCAACGTCTACCTCGAACTGCTGGAACAGCGTCAGCCGGTTCGGGCAGTGCGAATGCAGGTCGCTCTGCAGGGTGGGCCTTGCTGGATGGAGGTGAGCGCCGAGCCGAGCTTCGATGAAGAGCGCAACTTTATCGGCTACCGCGGCACCGCGCGGGACATCAGCAGCCAGATCCGGCGTGAGGAGGAGCTGGCTCGGGCACGGGATGAAGCCGAAGCGGCCAACCGCGCCAAATCCCAGTTTCTGGCCATGATGACCCACGAGATCCGCTCTCCGATGAACGCGGTGCTGGGCATGCTCGATCTGTTGCAACATGCCGAGCTGGCACCTGATCAGCAGAGCCTGCTGCGTCACGCGACCCACTCGGCCAGATTGCTGCAAACCATTATCGACGATGTGCTCGACTTCTCGAAAATCGAATCCCAGACTCTGGTATTTCACTGCGAGACGATGCAGACAGAACGCCTCTGTCAGTCGCTTATCGAGCCGCTGCATGCAAGGGCCGATGCCAAGGGGATCGAGTTGTGCTGTGAAGTAGACGATGGTGTGCCTGGGGAGTTGCAGGGAGACCCGATGCGGCTCTCCCAGGTGATCGGCAATCTGCTCGACAACGCCCTCAAATTTACCGATGAGGGGAGGGTGACGCTGCGGCTCGGCTGGCATGAGGAGAAATTGCGGGTTTCGGTGAGTGATACCGGGATCGGGATTGCCCCGGAGGATCAGTCCCAGCTTTTTGAACCCTTCTCGCAGGTCGATAACTCGGCCACCCGTCGCTTCTCGGGGACCGGCCTTGGCCTCGCCATCAGTAAGCGGCTGGTTTCCCTGATGGGCGGGGAGATCCGGCTGGAGAGTGAGCCTGGCAAGGGGAGTTGCTTCTGGTTTGAGCTCAGCAACATGGCGCTACCTTGCCACTGCCAGCCTGCTCTGGAAGAGAGTGCTCCCGCCCTGCTGCCGCTCGATGTGCTGGTGGTGGAAGATAGCCCGGTCAATCAGCTGGTGGTGTCGCTGATGCTGCAAAAACTGGTGAGCCATGTCCGGTTGGCCGTCAATGGACTGGATGCGCTGGCGCAAGTGGAGCAACAGCAGCCGGACCTGATCCTGATGGATATGCGAATGCCGCAGATGGATGGACTGGAGGCGACCAGACGGTTGCGGGAGATGGGTTACACCATGCCCATCGTCGCGTTGACGGCCAATGCAATGGCAGAGGACAAGGCCTGCTGTCTGGCTCAGGGGATGGATGATTTTCTCGCCAAGCCGATCACCTTGTCACGACTGCGTGACTGTCTGCAGCGTCACTTTGGTCAACGGTTGCCGACGCGCGGATAAAAAAAATGGTCAACTTTGTGGGTTGACCAGTTCTTCAGCAAATACTGAAGAGAGCACGGGATAAATCGGGTTGTACAAATCTATATGAAAAATCTGTGCCAACTTTTAAATGACTCTTTTGTGTTCAATTTGGCCGTTTAGCGCAGCGGCTCTCTCTTGTCATGGCTTGTTGTGTTCCTACTCATTTGCAAAATGCGAAATTTCGATTTTCATTGTTGGAATAATTGCATTTTGCAAAGCTGCTTTTGTCATTGTGAAATCAGGCGATGCAGGAATTTGCGAGCCGCTTCGCTGTTTTGTTTGGCTATCAGCATCTGCTTTTCATAAATCGGCATCGGCAGGATTTCGAGCCAGCGCTGGCAGAGCCAGGCAGCATCTTCAAAGCGCTTCTCCGGGTAGAGTTCATCAAGTTCCGGATACTGCTCGAACACCTCGCGCAGGCGATTCACCAGCAATTTGTCGTGGAAGTCGGAGTGGGTGCTTGGCCAGTTGGGCAGCGTTTCCACTTTGGCGCGACGCAGTCCCAGTTCGTCTGTCTCCATCTCGTGGATGCAGAAGCGCTCCAGCCCCAGTACGGTGATCCCCAGCATCCCATCGTTCAGGGTGTAGAAGTCAGTCACCTTGACTCGGGTACCGACCGGCAGGATGCGACCTGCTTGTCCCGAGGTGGTCGACTCTTCCATCACGATGCCAAACCCCTGATCGTTGATGAATGACTCTTTGAGCATCTGCAGATGACGGGGCTCGAACAAACGCAGAGGCAGCTTGCCGCCCGGGAGTATGTGGGAAGGCAAGGGGAACAGGGCCAAAGGTTGCAGTTTCATGTTCCATCCTCCATTGAGTAGTTGCTGAATAGCTCAATGCAGCGACTGTGCCAGAGAATGAAAAAAGCCACCGGAGGGTGGCTTTTCGGGAGGTTGAGGGCGTTTAGTTACGCTGCTCAAGATACATGACAGCCGCTTCCACGCGGCTCTGCGCCTCGAGTTTCTTCAGCAGGCTCTTCACGTGAACCTTGACCGTCCCCTCGGAGATATGGAGTACGGAAGCGACCTGTTTATTGGAGAGGCCTTTTGCAATTTCACGCAGGATTTGCATTTCGCGACGCGTTAAGCTCTCAAGCTTCTGCTGCAGGTGATCCAGCTCGTAGATATTCTCGAGGTAGGGGCGCAGCGGCTCGCTCAGGATCTGCTTGCCGGTCATCACGTCGGCCAGCTGGGCCAGCAGCAGGTCCGGTTCGGTGTCCTTGAGCAGGTAGCCATCGGCACCGGCCTTGAGCAGAGCCACCACATCCTGGCGGGCATCGGAGACGGTCAGGATGACGACCCGGGAGGTGACCTCTTCGGCCCGCAGCGCCTTGAGGGTATCGAGACCGGAGAGCCCCTTCATGTTGAGATCCAGCAGGATCAGATCCGGCTCGGACTCCTTGGCCAGTGCCACGGCGTCAGTACCGTTGGAGGCTTCACCGATCACCTCCATGTTCTCTTCCAGAGCCAGTAACTGCACAATCCCTTTGCGCATCAGGGGATGGTCATCTACGACCAGAACACTGTATTTCATCTCGTCCATCAGGCGTCTCTCGCTAGACTGGTGGGAAAAGTCAGATGCACACGGGTGCCTTGTGGCTGCTGTTCGTTGATGGTCAACAGGCCGTGCAGTTTGTTGGCGCGTTCGTTCATGATACTCAAGCCGTAATGGTTAATCGCCGAGCTGGCGAGTCCAATACCGACACCGTCATCTGAAATCTGAACCTCAATGTTACCACTGGCGAGGGTCTCACAGCTAACATCAATCACTTGCGCATTGGCATGTTTGATGGCGTTGAGCACTGCCTCACGGATCAGTTGCAGAATATGGATGTGCTGGCCTGCTTCAAGATCCGAGTCGGCCAGCCCGTAGTGGAACCGGATCTCGGCGTTGGTCTGGGGCTGCAGCTGATCGAGCATTACCCGGATCGCTTCACCCAGATTGGCATCACCTATGGTGAGGCGGAAGGTGCCGAGCAGCTCGCGCAGCTGGGTGTAGGCGTTGCTGAGCCCCTCGTCGATCTGCTGCATCGCCTCCTGCGCCTTATCCTGTTGCCCCTTGGCGTAGGAGCGTTTGAGCAGGGTGGACTGGATCTTGAGGTAGGAGAGTGCCTGTGCCAGCGAGTCGTGCAGCTCGCGGGCGATGACGGCCCGCTCCTCCATTAGCAGCAGCCGCTGGTGTTGCAGCAGGGTCTGATCCTTGTGCAGCACTTGGGCCAGCAGCATGGTGAAGTTTCTGATCAGGCGCTCGTCAATGGGGTGCTGGCTGATGATGTCGAGCCGGCCAAATTCCTGATCATCCATCTGCAGATAGAAACTGGCCACCGCATCGAGATCGCCTGGCCAGCCGGTACGCCCGGAGGTGTAGACCGGCATGGCGTTATTTTCGAAGCGGGTCAGTCGGATGTAATCGATATGCTGGTGGGCAGCCGCCCTGTCCAGCAGCTTGATGAGGGTGCGGGTGCTGAGCGGTGCTGCGTGCAGTTTCTGGGCCGTGCTGTAGAGGAAGGAGAGGGTGTCGTTGGCCTGTTGCAGCTTGGCTGTTTTCTCCTCCACCTTGTTCTCCAGCTCGCGATAGAGCTTGCCCAATTCGTCGGCCATGGTGACAAAGGCACGCGACAGTTCCCCCAGCTCATTTTCACCGTGGCTGGGCAGCTGCAGATCGAAATCCTGGCGCTGGATCTGGCGGGCACAATAGACCAGCTGATTGAGCGGGGCGACCACCTGCTTGCGGGTAAAGCGCACCGTAAACCAGGCGATGAGGATGATGGCAAGCAAGCCCAGCCCCTCAGCCAGTGCCAGCATCCGTACCTTGAACTCGACGTGGTACTGCATCTGATTGACGAAATCGTCGATGGCAGCCACAAACTTCTCGGTGTTGTCGGTGTAGCGTCTGGGGGTGCTGTTTTCGATGTGCTGACGCATCTCCTGCCACTGATCGAGCACTTCGCCATAGGTGCGGCGCAGGGAGGCGGGGGTGATCCAGCGCTGGGTCTCCTGCAGCTCAGCGGCGTGCAGTGTCTCTTCAAACTGGGAGAGGCGGCCCAGTACACTCTCGCCCCGCTCGATTTCGTAAGCCATCCGGTAAGCCTGCATCCGCAGCGAACCGGAGAGGTTGATCGCCTTGGCATCGGGTACCGAATAGAAGAGGGTGACCATGGCAACTACTGCAATAAGGCTGGCCATGAAGAGGATCAATACCATGGCGCGCCCGATGGCGCTGCTGACTGAATGGACTCTGAATCTGTGTCCCATGCTCATGTTGATATTGACCTCTGAATTGTGACAAGGCGTCGTCAAGATGCGTGGGAGTGTACTCCAACTTGTGTTAGCATCGGAAAACTAGATGAACTCCGAGCGGTTCTGCCTAAGTCCTTGGGATAGGGGAGAACCAGCCGTCAGCCGATGTTCGAGCTGTAAGGGTCAGGAAAGAAATGCCCTGGCCTCCCGTATTTGGAAAGGTGTTTATGTTGCCTCTTGAAGATGGTTTTTCCCGTCGTTTTTACTATTTGCGTCTCTCGGTGACCGATGTGTGCAACTTCCGTTGCACCTACTGTCTGCCGGATGGTTATCGCCCTCCGGAAGGTCACAAGGGAGGACGCAAATCCTTTCTCTCGCTCGACGAGATCCGCCGCGTAGTGAATGGCTTTGCTGCCATGGGGACCCGCAAGGTGCGAATTACCGGCGGCGAGCCCTCCTTGCGTCGTGATTTCACCGAGATCGTCAATGTGATCGCGTCCACGCCGGGTATCGAGAAAGTCGCCATGACCACCAACGGTTATCGCTTGAAAGAGCGGGCCCGCGAGTGGTTTGACGCCGGACTCAATGCGCTGAATGTCAGCGTCGATAGCCTGGATCCGCGCCAGTTTCACCAGATCACCGGTGAAAACAAGCTGGCAGAGGTGATGGAGGGGATCGAAGCGGCGCTGGTCGCCGGTTTCAAGTCGGTCAAGATCAACGCCGTGCTGCTGAAAGGGCTCAATGACTATCAGCTGGAGGCTTTCCTCGACTGGATCAAGCACAAGCCTATTGAGCTGCGCTTTATCGAACTGATGCAGACCGGCGAGATGGATACCCTGTTTCACGATCACCATGTCAGCGGTGAGGGGATAAAGCAGCGTCTGCTGGAGAGTGGTTGGCTGCAGCAGCTGCGCGGCAAGGATGACGGCCCGGCGCAGGTCTTTATGCACCCAGATTCGCAAGGTGGGGTCGGTCTCATCATGCCCTACAGCAAGGATTTCTGTGCCGGTTGCAACCGGCTGCGAGTCTCCTCGGCAGGAAAGCTGCACCTCTGTCTGTTTGGCGACAATGGGGTCGAGTTGCGGGATCTGTTGACGGTAGACGAGCAGCAGGAGGCGCTGCAACAGCGGATCCGTTCCGCCCTGAGCGGCAAGAGTGCCACCCACCGTTTGCACGAAGGCAATGCCGGAGCAACCCCTCACCTTGCTTCAATCGGTGGCTGAGCACAAAAATAGCCATTGATTAAATAGCAATCCTCATATGGAGGTATTTTCATCGATACCTCCCTTTTTGTTCTGCGCCAAGGCTTTGATCTGGCGCAAAAATCCCCCCTGTTTATCTCCCTGGTGGTATATCCCTTCACTTGTCAGGGCCGCAATATACACCCACTCTTATAATTGGTATCGAAAATGCCAATCAAGGACTCGTGCCGCACCCTTCATCACTGAGACGGGAGTCAATATGCCGGAAGAGATCGATCTTGCCCGCCGTGGCCTGTTTCGGGGTCGTTTGCGGGTTGCCGAGCCTCCGGTGCAACTGCCCTGGTCGGTGGCCTGGTCGCAATTCTCGGCCGGATGTACCCGCTGCGGTGATTGTCTGGCCGCCTGCCCGGAGCAGATCCTGGTCAACGGCGAGGGAGGTTTCCCCACCGTCGATTTTCAGCGCGGCGAGTGCACCTTTTGCGGTGACTGCGTTGTCGCCTGTAAGGAGCCGCTGTTCCGGCCTGCATCGGAGACGCCCTGGCAATACAAGGCGTCCATTGCCGCCAACTGCCTGGCCAATAGCCAGGTTTATTGCCAACGCTGTCAGGACAGCTGTGAACCGCGGGCCATTCGCTTTATTCCGACACTGGGGCGGGTACCCACCCCGGTCATTGAGCTGGATAGCTGTAACGGCTGTGGTGCCTGTGTGCAGGATTGCCCGGTTGGCAGCATCAAGGTGGATGGCTCGGCGGTCAGTGCGCAGAAGAGTCAGAATGAATCAGGCATTGAATGACCCGGGAGTCACAATGAGTCAGGAGTTTCATGTTTCGAGTCTGGTGGTGCTGACCCAGCCCACCTTGCGTCACCAGCTCGCAGAAGAGATCGCGGCCCTCGACGGTGCCGAGATCCACGCCGTCACCGAAGAGGGCAAGCTGGTGGTGACCCTGGAAGGGGCAAGCCAGCGGCCGATCATGGCGGCCATCGATGCGATACAGGCGATGCCGGGCGTGCTCTCTGCCGCCCTGATTTACCATCAGTTCGATGAACTCGATGCCCAGCAATGAATAAGGTGCCGTGAAGTCGGGTCGCCACGACCTGGCAGAGTGGTTTCTAGTTGATGCGATAAAAACGAGGCACTGGTATGCGGTTCGTAGCCTTGAGCGAGCGCCAGTTAAATACACTCGATAACTTACGCGACAAGCAATGCGAGGATATGTCATGAAGCTGAGTCGACGCGACTTTATGAAGGCCAACGCGGTGGCGGCTGCCGCTGCCGTGGCCGGTGTCAGTGCCCCCACCCTGGCGGCCAATCTCATCACCAGTACCGACAAAACGGCCATCCACTGGGATAAAGCGCCTTGCCGCTTCTGCGGTACCGGTTGCTCTGTGCTGGTCGGTTCCCAGGATGGCCGTGTCGTGGCGACTCAGGGCGACCCCGATGCGCCGGTCAACCGTGGCCTCAACTGCATCAAGGGCTACTTCCTCTCCAAAATCATGTACGGTCAGGATCGCCTCACTCAGCCCATGTTGCGGATGAAGAACGGCAAGTTCGACAAGGATGGCGACTTCGCTCCCATCAGCTGGGATCAGGCCTTCGACATCATGGCCGAGAAGTTCAAGGCCACCCTGAAAGAGAAGGGGCCGACTGCCGTTGGCATGTTCGGTTCCGGCCAGTGGACCGTCTGGGAAGGTTACGCCGCCGCCAAGCTGATGAAGGCCGGTTTCCGTACCAACAACATCGACCCCAACGCCCGTCACTGCATGGCTTCCGCGGTTGTCGGCTTTATGCGTACCTTCGGTATGGATGAGCCGATGGGCTGCTATGACGATATCGAGCAGGCCGACGCCTTCGTGCTGTGGGGCTCCAACATGGCCGAGATGCACCCCATCCTCTGGTCGCGGATGTCCGATCGCCGTCTCTCCAATCCGGATGTTCAGGTGCACGTGCTCTCCACTTTTGAGCACCGCAGCTTCGAACTGGCGGACAACGGCATTGTATTTACCCCCCAGACCGATCTGGCGATCCTCAACTATGTCGCCAACTACATCATCCAGAACGACAAGGTGAACTGGGACTTCGTCAACAAGCACACCGTGTTCAAGAAAGGTGTCACCGACATCGGTTACGGTCTGCGTCCGACCAACCCGCTGCAGCAAAAAGCGAAGAACCCGGACAGCGGCGATGCCACTCCGATGACCTTCGAGGAGTTTGCCAAGTTTGTGGCCGACTACGATGTGGAGTCTGTCTCCAAGCTCTCCGGCGTCTCCAAAGAGAAGCTGGAAAAACTGGCCAAGCTCTATGCCGATCCGAACAAGAAGGTGGTCTCTTACTGGACCATGGGCTTCAACCAGCATACTCGCGGTGTCTGGGCCAACAACCTCTGCTACAACATCCACCTGCTCACCGGCAAGATCTCCGAGCCGGGCTCTGGCCCCTTCTCCCTGACCGGTCAGCCTTCTGCGTGCGGTACCGCTCGGGAAGTGGGCACCTTTGCCCACCGTCTGCCAGCCGACATGGTGGTGACCGATCCCAAGCATCGCGCCATCGCCGAGAGGATCTGGAAACTGCCGGAAGGCACCATCCCGGAGCAGGTGGGTTATCACGCCGTGCTGCAGGATCGCATGCTCAAAGATGGCAAGCTCAACGCCTACTGGGTGATGTGCAACAACAACATGCAGGCCGGCCCCAACATGAATACCGATCGCCTGCCTGGCTATCGCGACCCGCGCAACTTCATCGTGGTCTCTGACCCGTACCCGACTGTTACCGCCCAGGCCGCTGACCTCATCCTGCCCACCGCCATGTGGGTGGAGAAAGAGGGGGCCTACGGCAACGCAGAGCGCCGCACCCAGTTCTGGCACCAGCAGGTGAAGGCACCGGAAGGGGCCAAGTCCGACCTGTGGCAGCTGATGGAGTTCTCCAAGCGCTTCAAGGTGGAAGAGGTGTGGCCGGCGGAGCTGATTGCCAAGATGCCCGAAGTGAAGGGCAAGACCCTGTTCGACGTGCTCTATGCCAACGGTCAGGTCAACCAGTTTCCGAAAGAGCAGAGCAAAGGTCTGCTGAATGACGAGGCCGAGCACTTCGGTTTCTACGTCCAGAAAGGTTTGTTTGAGGAGTATGCCACCTTCGGTCGTGGCCACGGTCACGATCTGGCTCCGTTCGATCAGTACCACGAAGCGCGCGGTCTGCGCTGGCCGGTAGTGGATGGCAAAGAGACTCTGTGGCGCTATCGCGAAGGGTTTGACCCGTACGTGAAAGCGGGCGAGGGGGTGCGTTTTTATGGCAAACCCGATGGCAAGGCGGTCATCTTCGCCCTGCCGTTCGAGCCCGCCGCCGAATCGCCGGATAAAGAGTACGACCTGTGGCTCTCCACTGGCCGTGTGCTGGAGCACTGGCACACCGGCACCATGACCCGTCGGGTGCCCGAGCTCTATCGCGCCTTCCCGGATGCAGTGCTCTTCATGCACCCGGACGATGCCAAAGCCCGTGGCGTGCGCCGTGGTGAAGAGGTGATTGTCTCCTCCCGCCGTGGCGAGGTGAAAACCCGGGTCGAGACCCGTGGTCGCAACCGTCCGCCCAAGGGACTGGTTTTCATGCCCTTCTTTGATGCGAGCCAGCTGGTCAACAAGCTGACCCTGGACGCCACCGATCCGCTCTCCAAAGAGACGGATTACAAGAAGTGCGCCGTCAAGGTGATGAAGGCCTGAGGCGGGGAGTCGAGATGAGTCGTAGTCGTCGCCAGTTTCTGGCCGACATGGCCAAGGGGGCTTGCGGTGTGAGCCTGCTTGGCGTGGGGCTCGGCGGCATGGCCCGCCAGCAGGTGCATGCAGTGCCGGCTCAGGCGCTGCGTCCCCCTGCCGCCCTCGACGAAGCTGAGTTCCTCGGCGCCTGCGTGCGCTGCGGACTCTGCGTCGAGGCGTGCCCCTACGACACCCTCAAGCTCGCCCGGCTGTTTGAGCCGGTGACCACGGGGACTCCCTACTTCAAGGCGCGCGCCGTCCCGTGCGAGATGTGTGATGACATCCCTTGCGTGGTGGCCTGCCCGAGCGGGGCGCTGGATCAGCAGATGACCGACATCGATCAGGCGCGGATGGGGGTGGCAGTGCTCATCGATCACGAGACCTGCCTCAACTATCTGGGTTTGCGTTGCGATGTCTGTTATCGGGTCTGCCCGCTGATCGACAAGGCGATCACCTTGGATCTGCAGCACAACCAGCGTACCGGCAAGCACGCCATGTTCTTGCCTACGGTGCACAGCGATATCTGTACCGGCTGTGGCAAGTGCGAGCATGCCTGCGTGCTGGAAGAGGCGGCCATCAAGGTGGTTCCGCGCCAGCTCGCCAAGGGGGAGCTGGGTCATCACTACCGGCTTGGCTGGGAAGAGAAGGCGAAGGTGGGCAAGTCGCTGATTGGCGACAGGCTTACCCTGCCGACCCGTAAACCGGAGGGACTATGAGTCGTTATCCGGGGGCCGAGGCGCGCATCAAGCTGGGGTGGTGGCGTTCCCACCGCTTCCTGCTGCTGCGTCGGCTCAGTCAGTTCTGCGTGCTCGGGCTGTTTTTGCTGGGGCCGCTGGCGGGCATCTGGATCCTTAAGGGCAACCTCTCCAGCTCGCTGTTGCTGGAGTCGGTGCCGCTGACCGATCCGCTGACCCTGCTGCAATCGGTGGTCACAGGCCATTGGCCCATCTCCACCCTCTGGTTGGGGGCAGCCATCGTGCTGGTCGGTTACTGGCTGGTCGGGGGGCGGGTCTTCTGCTCCTGGGTCTGTCCGGTCAACCTCATCACGGATGCGGCGGCCTGGCTCAGGGGGCGGCTTGGCCTCAAGGGCAACGGTCAGTTCAGCCGTGCTACCCGCTATTGGTTGCTGGCCATGGTGCTGGTGGCGCCGGCAGTGACAGGCGTGCTGGTGTGGGAACTGGTCAACCCGGTGTCGCTCACCATGCGCGGTCTGCTGTTTGGCATGGGGGCGGGCTGGGCTCTGCTGGCGGTGCTGTTCCTGTTCGATCTCTTCGTGGTTGAGCGGGGCTGGTGTGGTCATCTCTGTCCGGTGGGGGCCTTCTATGCCCTGCTCAACCGGGTCGGATTCATCAAGATTTCTGCCAAAGGGCGCGAGCGGTGCAACAACTGCATGGATTGTTATGCGGTCTGCCCGGAGCGTCCCATCCTGCGCGGCCCCGTTCACGGTGCCAAGCGCGGTCACGGGCCCTTGATTGTGGCTCAGGAGTGTACCAACTGTGGCCGCTGCATCGATGTCTGCGCGGAACAAGTTTTTGAAATCACTGTAGGTTTTGCCATCAAGGCAGAAAAAACGTCGGAGAACACATAATGAAAAAGCTGATTGGAGCAATGCTGGCCTGTCTGATGGCGGGTTCCCTGATGGCGGCCGTCCCCGAGATCACCAACAGCACCGGCGGGCTCAAGTCCGAGCGGGGCGCCACCGATCTGGTGACCGATGCCAATGCCGCCCCCATGAAGAATTTCCGCAAGGATGGCGAGCCCTATGATCGCCAGTACATGCATCAGCCGCCGCTGATCCCCCACGATATCCGCAACTACGAGGTGGATACCAAGGTCAACAAGTGTCTGGCTTGTCACAGCTTCAAGAATGCCAGTGCCATGAAGGCCCCCAAGATAAGCCCCACCCATTTCGAAACCCGCGATGGCATGACCCTGGGCGAGGTCTCCCCCCGTCGCTACTTCTGCCTGCAGTGCCACGTGCCGCAAGCGGATGCCAAGCCGTTGGTGGGGAATACGTTCAAACCGGTTGAAGCGCTGAACTGAGGAACCCATAGATGAAATTACCCGGCTTTATCCAGCGTCTGTGGACCACCTTCAAGTCCCCCTCCAAGGCGGCCCTCTGGGTGCTGTTGCTGATGGGCTTCTTTGGCGGCGTTATCTTCTGGGGCGGTTTCAACACCGCGATGGAGGCTTCCAACACCGAAGCCTTCTGTACCAGCTGTCACGAGATGAAGGACAACGTGTTCGAGGAGTATCGCGACACCATCCACTACTCCAACCGCTCCGGGGTGCGCGCCAGCTGCCCTGATTGCCACGTACCGCACGAGTGGACCTACAAGATCATCCGCAAGGTGCAGGCTTCCAAGGAGCTGTGGGGCATGATCACCGGCAAGGTGGACACCCGCGAGAAGTTCGAGAGTCACCGCCGCGAGATGGCGGAGCGGGAGTGGCAGCGGATGAAAGAGACCGATTCGCGCGAGTGCCGCAACTGCCACAACTTTGAGTACATGGACTTCTCCCTGCAGGGGCAGCGTGCCGCCAAGATGCACTCGGCCAACCTCGGCAAGGAGGGGCAGGCCACCTGCATCGACTGTCACAAGGGGATTGCGCACCAGCTACCCGACATGACCGGGGTGAAAGGGTTCTAACCATGCAGTACAGGCCGGGGCAACCCGGCCTGTGTTTTTGGGCGTGCCGCAGCAAGTCGGCATATCTGGGACAAGCATCAGATTTGTGAGTCTTTTAAATCCCATATCTCGTGAAACCTTTGATAGAATCAGCCCGCCGTCAAACGCTTGAGCAAGTAGTCCACTCTGTCCACACCGGTTCTGGTAGTGGCGGATGGCCTCTCATACTCTCTTCTCTTCCTGCCTCGTTGACGGCCCATAGCCACAAGGAGCTGCCCGATGGGACAGAAAAACAACGCATTCATTCCCCTCAAGATCGCTGTGCTGACGGTTTCCGACAGCCGCACTGCCGCCGATGACAGCTCGGGGGACTATCTGGTCTCCGCCCTGACTGAAACGGGCCATCAGCTGGCCGATCGCGCGCTCTGCCCCGACAACCTGTTTCGTATCCGCGCTCAGGTGAGCGACTGGATCGCCGATGAGGGGGTGCAGGTGGTGCTGGTCAACGGCGGTACCGGCTTCAACGAGCAGAACCGGGTGCCCGAGGCGGTCGGCGTGCTGTTCGAGCGCACCGTTCAGGGCTTTGGCGAACTGTTCCGCCAGCTCTCCTTTGCCGAAATCAAGGGTTCCGCCATGCAGAGCCGCGCGCTGGCGGGCCTGGCCAATCGCACCCTGATCTGCTGCCTGCCGGGCTCTACCGGCGCCTGCCAGCTGGGGTGGGAGAAGCTTATCCGCGATCAGCTCGATGTCCGCACCAAACCGTGCAACTTTGTCTCCCATCTTTGAGGGCAAGTGATGAACCAGAACCATTCCAACCTGACTCATCTCAACCAGAGCGGCGAAGCCCATATGGTGGATGTGACTGACAAGCAGGTGACCGAGCGTGAGGCTCGCGCCGAGGCGTTTGTCGCCATGGCGCCGGAAACGCTGGCCCTGATCCTGAGCGGCCAGCACCACAAGGGGGACGTGTTCGCCACCGCCCGTATCGCCGGCATCATGGCGGCCAAGAAGACCGCGGATCTCATTCCCCTCTGTCACCCGCTGGCATTGACCAAAGTCGAGGTGGAGATAGTGCCGCTGGCCGAGCAGAACCGGGTGCATATTCGCACCCTCTGCAAGCTCTCCGGCAAGACCGGGGTGGAGATGGAGGCGCTGACCGCCGCGTCGGTAGCGGCGTTAACCATCTACGACATGTGCAAGGCGGTGCAAAAGGACATGGTGATCGAACAGGTACGTCTGGTAGAGAAAAAAGGCGGTAAGTCCGGCCATTTTCAGTTGGGGTCAAATAGCGGGGAGCAAGCATGATCAAGGTACTCTTTTTTGCGCAAGTAAGAGAGCTGGTGGCCTGCGACGAGCTGAGCCTGCCTTGCGAGTACGCCACTGCCGAGCAGCTCCGTGCAGCCCTGTGTGAGCGCGGCGACAAGTGGGCGTTGGCGCTGGAAGCAGGCAAACTACTGGTGGCGGTCAACCAGACCCTGGTGCCTCTCGACACGCCTATCAACGATGGCGATGAGGTCGCCTTCTTCCCTCCGGTGACCGGAGGTTAAGGATGAACAACGCAACCATGACGGATCGCATTATGGTACAGCGGGAGGATTTCTCGCTGGCCGACGAATATGCCCGCCTTGCCAACCGGCAGGACACCGGCGCCGTGGTCAGCTTTGTCGGCAAGGTGCGGGATTTCAATCAGGGGGAGCACGTCAAGGGGCTGGCCCTCGAGCACTACCCCGGCATGACCGAGAAGGCACTGGCCACCATCGTGCAGGAGGCGCGTGAGCGCTGGCCACTGCAGGAGTGCACCCTGATTCACCGTATCGGCGAGCTGCTGCTCGGCGATCAGATCGTGCTGGTGGTGGTGAGCAGCGCTCACCGCGAGGCGGCCTTCGAGGCCTGCAACTTCATCATGGATTTCTTGAAAACCCGGGCGCCGTTCTGGAAAAAAGAGCTGACCGCCGAAGGGGGACAACGCTGGGTCGAGGCCAGGGAGAGCGACAACACTGCCGCCGCCCGCTGGCAAGCTTGACCTGTTTGAGGGGCGCAGGTTCATCGGGAGCCGTGGCCCTGTTTTGGGGAGTAACAAAAGCTGCCCCAGTCAGGAGGTAAAGGAATGAAACCGCTGTTATCCGTTGTCATTGCCGGGGTCTGCGCCAGTGCGTTGCACGTCGGTGCCGTGCAGGCCGACGAGGTCAAGGTGGCCGTGGCCGCCAACTTCAAGGGCACCATAGAGCGTATCGGCAAGGAGTTTACCGCCAAGACCGGCCACACCCTGGCCATCTCCTCCGCCGCGACCGGGGTGCTCTACACCCAGATCAGCCACGGTGCTCCGTTCGATCTCTTCCTCTCCGCCGATGTGAAAACCCCGCAGAAGCTGGAGCGGGAGGGCAAGGGGAGCGAGCGCTTCACCTATGCTATCGGCCAGCTGGGGCTATGGAAGAAGGGGGGGCCTGCACCTGACGAGGCAACTCTGCGCAATTGGAAGGGCAACCTTGCCATCGCCAACCCGAAAACCGCTCCCTACGGCACCGCTGCCATGGCGGCCCTCGACCATCTCAAGATCGATCCCAAGCAGTACCGCCTGCTGACCGGCACCAACATCGGCCAGACCTGGCAGTTCGTCGACACTGGCAACGCCGAGCTGGGCTTCGTCGCCTGGGCCAACCTGGTGGAAGCGGGCAAGACTGGCGAAGCCTGGGCCGTACCGGCTGACCTCTATCCCCCCATCGAACAGCAGGGGCTGATATTGAAGAAAGGGGCCGCGGTCGAGGCGCTGGTCGCTTGGCTCAAGGGGCCGGGTCAGGCACAGATCAAGGCTGCGGGCTATGCACTGCCGCAGTGATGGCATGGCAGATCTGCTAACGGTGGGCTGGCCTTCGGGTCGGCCCGCCAGTGCGATGAAGACACACTCTCCATGGTTGTTGGCATCTACCCGGGAGGCAGGCGATGAGTGAAGGGGATCTGCTGGCAGTCTGGCTTACCCTGAAGCTGGCAGCCAGCACCACCGCCATCCTGCTGCTGCTCTCGCCGCCGCTGGCCTGGTGGCTGTCGCGCAGCCAGCATCGGCTCAGACCCGTGGTGGAGGCCCTGGTGGCCCTGCCGCTGGTGCTGCCGCCAACGGTGCTCGGCTTCTATCTGTTGCTGGCCTTCTCCCCCTCCTATGGGCTGGGAGCCTGGTGGCGCGACACCTTCGGGGCGCCGCTCGCGTTCAGTTTTACCGGTCTGCTCCTTGCCTCCATCCTCTATTCGCTTCCCTTCGTGGTGCAGCCGCTCACCTCCGCCTTTGTCAACATGGGCAACAAGGAGTTGGAGGCCGCCGCCACCCTGGGGTTCGGCCCAGTTGAGCGCTTCTTTCACATCATTTTGCCGATGACGCTGCCCAGCTTTGTGATGGCGGCGGCGCTCGGCTTTGCCCACACCCTGGGGGAGTTCGGGGTGGTGTTGATGATTGGCGGTAATATCCCGGGCGAAACCCAGGTACTCTCCATCGCCCTGTTTGATCATGTGGAGGCGATGGATTACCAGAATGCCCATATTCTGGCGGGCGGCCTGATGGGCTTCTCGCTGGTGATGCTGGTGCTGGTGTATGGCGTGCTGCAACGTCGGCAACGGAGGCTGTTCGGATGAGTGAAATCCTCACGGCACATCCGCTTCAGCTCAAGGTGCAGCGCAAGTTCGGTGCCTTTACTCTCGATTGTGAGCTGGCGCTGGAGCTTGGGGGCATCCTCGGTCTGTTCGGCCCCTCCGGCTGCGGCAAGAGCAGCTTGCTGCGCATTATCGCCGGGCTGGATCGCGCACCGAGCGACACCTTGAACTGGCTGGGCAGGGCGCTGAGCGATCTGCAGCCCGAGGCGCGCCGGATCGGTCTGGTGTTTCAGGATTCGCGCCTCTTTCCCCATCTGAGCGTGCTCGGCAATCTGCAACTGGCGGCCCGTAAGGGACGAGGACGCTGGCTGCCCGAGGCGCTGGCGACTCGGCTCGGCTTTGCCGAACTGCTGGCCCAGCCAGCCCACGGCCTCTCCGGCGGCCAGCGCCAGCGGGTAGCGCTGGCCCGGGCCCTGTTGGCCGAACCGGATCTACTGTTGCTGGATGAACCTTTTTCTGCGCTGGACAGACGCAGCCGCATCCATCAGGCCCACGTGCTCAAGGGCTTGCAGCAGGAGAGCGGCATTCCGATGATCTTCGTCAGCCACGCTATGGAGGAGGTGAGCCTGCTCTGCGATCAGCTGGTGCTGCTGGCGGATGGCCGGGTGGAGGCGCAAGGTCGACCGAGCGAGATCTTCGCCCGTACCGACCTTTCGCTTGCCAGTCGCGACGATGCCGGGGTGATGCTGACGGCGACCCTCTCTCACTACGATAACGACGAGCAGATGGCGACTCTGCTTCTTGGTGAGCAACAGTTGCGGGTCACCATGACTCATGTGCCGGATGAGGTGGGCCCCCTGCAGATCAAGGTGGCCGGACGGGACGTGGTGATCGCCACGTCCCCCATCGAGCACTCCAGCCTCTCCAACTGCCTCACCACCCGCTTGCTGGCCGAGCGCGAGGTCCGCCCCGGCCAGACCCTGTTGCAGTTGGCGCTGGGTCAGCAGATACTGCTGGCCCGGATCACCAGCCGCTCCGCCAGACGGCTGGCACTCACCCCGAACCAGCAGATCTACGCCTACATCAAGGCGGTGAGTCTGGTCAGCGAGGGCTGAGCGGGATATATCTGGTTGAAGCATAAAAAACGAACAACAGGATGGTTCAGCGGATGAGTCGAGAGGCAATGAACTGATGCGCCGCAATCAGGTGATGAAATCCAACGGTCTTGCCCTGCGCAGTGCGGGGGAGGGCCCTTTGTTGTTACTGCTGCATGGGCTGGGTTCCTCCAGCCTCGACTGGCAGGCGCAGATAGAGCATTTTTCCGAGCACTACCGGGTGGTGGCGCTCGACCTGCGTGGCCACGGCCAGAGCATGCAGGAGGGGCCGTTTGACGTAGCCACTCTGGCAGCAGATGTAGTGCGCTGGCTTGATGAGCAATCCGGCCCCGCCTGGGTGGTGGGACTCTCCCTGGGGGCCATGGTGGCGCTGGAGCTGGCGCTGCAACTGCCGCACAAGGTGCAGGGGCTGGTGCTGGTCAACGGCTTTAGCGAATTTCTGCTGGAGACCCCCAAAGAGCAGGAGCGGCTTGCCCAGCGCCTCAAGTGGCTGCGCTGGTTTGGCATGCGTCCGCTCGCCTGGTGGCTCGGCCGCGAGCTCTTTCCCGGCCCTGAGCTGGCTCAGGTGCGCCACACCTTCCGGCTGCGTTTCGTGCGCAATAAAAAGAAAACCTACAAGGCACTGCTGGAGGCGCTGCCCGGCTGGTCGGTACGCGCGCGGCTCGGCAATATCTGGCAGCCGGTGGCCATCATCTCCACCAGTCACGACTATCTGCCGCTCGCCAAACGGGTGGAACAGTTCGCCTCCCTGCCCAACGCCACCATCCACACCCCCGATGGTCACCACGCCTGGCCGGCGGAAGACCCCTCCGGTTTCAATCATTTGCTTCACCGGATTTTAGAAACTCATTAAACTTGTCGCCTTTCTACTCCGTGTATGTAGTGGTCCGATCGCCTTGCCAGTGGCAGTTGGCAAGGCAATCGGACCAATTTTGCTCTATCAACAGGTGCTTCCCCCATGTCTGAAGTAATGAAAATGGCCATCGATGATGGCTCGACCAACGTCAAGGTGAGCTGGATTGAGAACAAGGTGCTCAAGACCATCATCTCTCCCAACTCTTTTCGCAAGGACTGGAAGAGCGCCGCATTGCGCAAAGACAAGAAGATCTACAACTACGAGATAGGCAATACCAAGTACACCTATGATGCGACGTCGGACAAATCGCTGGCGACCACTCATGTTGAGTACCAGTATGACGATCTCAACCTGCTCTCCGTGCATCATGCCCTGCTGCAAACCGGCGTAACTCCCTGTGACGTGGCCATTACCGTGACCCTGCCCATCACCGAGTTCTATCACCCGGATGACTGCCAGCGTAACGAAGAGAAGATCGAGAAGAAGCGTCGCAACCTGATGCGTGCCATCACCCTCAACAAGGGCGAGCTGTTCAACATCGTCAGTGTGGAAGTGATGCCGGAGAGCCTGCCAGCGGCACTCTCCCGTCTGGTCGGTTCGGGCTGCAACGAATTTACCAAGACGCTGGTGATCGACTGCGGTGGCACCACCCTGGACATGGGGATCATCGTTGGCGAGTTTGACGATGTCTCCGATGTCTACGGCAACAACGAAATCGGCGTTTCCATGGTGACCGATGCGACCCGCAAGGCGCTGGCGGCAGCAGACAGCGATTCGAGCTATCTGGTGGCCAACGAGTTCATCAAGCGTCGCCACGACATGAGTTTCGTGCGCGAGGTGGTCAACGACGAGAGCCAGATCCCGCGCATCCTCGAGAAGATGCAGAACAAGATCGACGAACTGGGCTCTCAGGTTGCCCACGAAGCCAAGAAGTTTGCCAAGAACCCGAACCGCGTCTATCTGGTCGGCGGTGGTGCTTCCCTTATCCACGATGCCATTAAAGCGGCCTACCCGACCCTGGGTGACAGAGTCGAGCTGCTGGATGATGCCCAGTCCGCACTGGCCCGCGAAATCTGCCTCTACACCACCGAAGAGGATGAGGTCTATCGCGAAGCGCCCGTGATGGCCGAGGTCGGCGATGAGTAGTCAACTCAAGCGCATGTCCTTCTCCATCTATATGGATCCGGGGGCGCTGGAGTCTGATCGCTATGCGGTCGGGGTGTTGCAGAACTGGTATCAGCGGGCGCGCAAGATCCAGGATGGCAGCGAGGAGTTCGACTTCTCCAAAAGCCGTTTCCACAAGGATATCTATCTCTCGGGCATGTTCATGTATGTGCTGGCGCCCAACCTCTGCAAGGCAATTGCCAATGCACTGGGGCCGGAGCAGGTGAGCATGACCACCCTGCGCCATGCCTTTGCCAGTTGTGGCTTCCATCTGGGCGGGGAGGGCAACGAACGCCCCGCTACGGATGCCATGGTTGAGGAGATAGTGGCGCGACTGGCTCCGCGGCTGGAGCAGGCAGATAACGGTTCGCTGGCTGACGAGATCGTGAGTCGCCTTGGCCAGCAGGGAGGAGCACCCTCTTCTGACCAGTTGGTGGAGGAGATAGTGAGCCGCCTTGGCGAGCAGCAGCCCACCGAGCTGTGGGATGAGCTGAGGCAAGGTCTGCCAACCCCCCTCGATCATGATCAACTGGCTGAAGCGATTGCGGGCAAGTTGCCATCAACTGCGGGTGAGCAGGATCTGGCGCCGCTGCAGAGCAGCATCCAGTTGTTGTCCCGTCAGCTGGAAGAGCAATCGCGTCTGATCCGCGAGCAGCACAGATTGATCCAGCGGCTGGCCAGTGCGCCAGTGCGACAGGTGAGTGATGGCGCTGAGGTTGAGCCCATAGTGGAAGATCTGTCGGCTCAAGTCGCCAACATCAAACGAGTCAAGGCCAAGGGTATTTTCTGACGGCACTTGACGTAAAAAACAATGCAAAAGCCGACCCATGGGGTCGGCTTTCAATTGCCTGCAACGGAGCACATCGCTATGCGGGAGCTGCCGTGCTTACGGATGTGAGCAGACCGGACACTCGGGGCGCTTGGGCAGCTTCATCTCGCGGAAGGTGCCGCCAAGGCCGTCGATCATCAGCAGGCGGCCGCTGTAGTTCTTGCCCATGCTGGCCAGGATCTTGATGGCTTCGAGCGCTTGCAGGCTGCCCACCAGACCTACCACGGGGGCGAGTACCCCGGCTTCGACACAGGTGAGGGCCTGCTCGCCAAACAGGGCGCTGAGGCAGGCGTAGCAGGGTTCATCTTCCTGCCAGGTGAAGCTGCAGAGCTGACCCTCCAGCCGGATGGCGGCGCCGCTGACCAACGGTACCCCGTGCTGGCGCGCCTTTTGGTTGAGCAGGTTGCGAATGGCCAGATTGTCGGTGCAGTCGAGCACCAGCTGATGCCGTGGCAGCAGGGTATCGAGCAGCGCCTCGTCAGCCACGGCTGCGTGGGTCTCCACCTCAAGCCAGGGGTTGAGGGCGCGCAGGGACTGCGCTGCTGAGTCCACCTTGCAGTGGCCGAGGCGCTCATCGCTGTGCAGCACTTGCCGCTGCAGGTTGGAGAGCTCCACCTTGTCGAAATCGACCAGGGTGAGCTGGCCTACTCCAGCCACTGCCAGATACTGGCTGGCGGCGCAGCCAAGACCGCCGGCGCCGATCACCAGAACATGGGCCAGTTTGAGCGCCTCCTGCCCCTCGAAATCGAAGGATTTGAGGATGATCTG
Source organism: Aeromonas sp. HMWF016 (assembly GCF_963878195.1). Taxonomy (NCBI): domain Bacteria; kingdom Pseudomonadati; phylum Pseudomonadota; class Gammaproteobacteria; order Aeromonadales; family Aeromonadaceae; genus Aeromonas; species Aeromonas sp. HMWF016. The sequence goes on along the minus strand of NZ_CAWNWX010000084.1, from coordinate 10,823 downwards.
GCGGTTGTAGCGCAACAGCTCGGCGTCGCTCAGGATCTCGCTCACAGCAGCAATCCCCCGAACGGTTCGACGGTGACGGTTTCGCCTGCCGCGACGCGGCCCCGCTCGGGCTCAAGGATGATGTAGCAGTTGGCCCGCGACAGGGAGCTGAACACGGCGGAGTCCTGCGAGCCGGTGCTGCGCACCTCGAGGCCGTTTGGTCCCTGACTCAGGATGCCGCGCTGGAAGTCGAGCCGGCCCGGACTCTTCTTGAGCGGTTCGGTGGTGACGGCCTGCAGCTGAAGTGGGCGCTCGAAGCGTTGGCCAGCCAGCTTGGCCAGCGCCGGTTGCACCAGCTGATCGAAGGTGACCATGGCGGAGACCGGGTTGCCCGGCAGGCCGAAGAACCAGGCGCGGGGCAAGCGGCCGAAGGCAAACGGCTTGCCCGGCTTGATGGCCAGCTTCCAGAAGCCGATCTCGCCGAGCTCGTCCAGCAGCTGTTTGGTGAAGTCCGCTTCCCCTACCGAAACGCCGCCGGTGGTGATGAGTACATCGGCCTCTTCATCGGCGCGGATAAAGGCGGCACGCAGCTGGGCGGGGTCGTCCGGGATGATGCCAAGGTCGAGGCAGTCGCAGCCCAGACGCGCCAGCATGGCCCGCACGCCGTAGCGGTTGGAGTCGTATATATCACCGTGAGCGAGCGGGGCGCCAACCGGCTTGAGTTCATCACCGGTGCTGAAGATGGCCACTTTCAGCGGTCGGCGTACCGGTACGGTGGCGATGCCGAGGGAGGCCAGCAGCGGCATCTCGCGTGGGGTAAGGCGGGTGCCTGCTTGCAACACACTGGCCCCCTTGTCGATATCGCTGCCGGCGCGGCGGATATTCTGGCCCGGTTCGGGCTGTGCCAGAAAAGTGATCCGATCGCCGTCGGCCTGCGTTTCTTCCTGCATCACCACTGCATCTGTCCCTACGGGGACCGGGGCGCCAGTCATGATCCGCACGCAGTGGCCGGCGGGCCACTCGCCCTGATAGGGCTGACCGGCAAAGGCTTTGCCCGCCATGATGAGCGGGATGCCAGCGGCGAGATCGGCCAACCGCACGGCGTAACCGTCCATGGCGGAGTTGTCGAACGGGGGCACGGCGAGGGGAGAGGCGATGTCGCTGGCAAGGATCCGGCCAAGAGCCTGTGGCAGGGGCAGTTGCTCGCTGTCGCAACAGCAGGCGAGTTGCTCCAGCATTCCTTGCAGGGCATCGCTTAACGGCAGTAGTCCGCTGGTATCAAATCCCATCGTCATGACCTCTTCTGATGATTGAAGGCGGGATTATCACAAAAATTGCCGGGGATGGGCAGCGGATGGGGCGGTAAAAGTCGGGCTATGGTCATAAAGTATGATGACGGACGCAAGTTGACTTGAATATTGGCGGCAATGGCCGTTTACTATGCCGCCTTACAATCATCAAGCTTGGGGTGGCCAGCGTGGCGGCCCCGACGTCCCTGAGCATGGGAGAGAAGAGAATGACAACACTGAGTCAGGAAGCCTTGCTGGTCAGGGCGGCCCTCGAGGCACAGGGACTGGAAACCCCCCTGGTTGCCAACGAGCTGGACAGTCAGCAGAAGCGCGAAAAGATCGAAGGCCACATGCGCGCCATCATGGAGACGCTCGGGCTGGATCTGGCCGATGACAGTCTGGCCGAGACGCCGCACCGCATTGCCAAGATGTACGTCAACGAGATCTTCTCCGGCCTCGATTATTCCACCTTCCCCAAGGTGACGGTGATCGAGAACAAGATGCAGGTGGATGAGATGATCATGGTGCGGGACATCAGTCTCACCAGTACCTGCGAGCATCACTTCGTCACCATCGATGGGCTGGCCCATGTGGCCTACATTCCCCGCGGCAAGGTGATCGGGCTCTCCAAAATCAACCGCATCGTGCAGTTCTTTGCCCGCCGACCCCAGGTGCAGGAACGACTGACCCAGCAGATCCTGCTGGCGCTGCAGACCCTGCTTGGCACCAAGGATGTGGCCATCAGCATCAAGGCGACCCACTACTGCGTCAAGGCGCGCGGGGTGATGGACTCCACCTCCTATACCACCACCACCTCCCTCGGTGGCGTCTTCAAGACCCAGCCCGATACCCGCGCCGAGTTTCTGTCCGGCCTGAAGAGCTGACAGGCAAGGAGACATGGTGCCGCAGCGCCGTGTCTCCTTGATATTTCTATCAATTTTCCCTGCTCGTAGCCCGTCAGTTTCATCGATAAATCTCCTCAAGGGATAGCCCCTCCCGGTCGATATAACTCGCCATGGCTTGTTTGGCTCTCCTGGAGAGTGCAAGCAAGCCAGCAAGGTGCCTCGTTTTGCTGGCTTTTTGGCCAAAGTAGCCTGCCGCTACTTCTGCCGTGAGCGGTCAGGCTGGCGGCATCTTGCTAACGCGTTCGCTTCGTTCAGGTAGGGACACATATTGATCAAGGCTGGATGAGCCGCCATGGAGGTGGTGACAGCGAACCGTATCCATACGGTTCAGACGGGCGTTATCTGTTCACTCAAATCCAGGACATGCCATGAATACCATGACCATAGGTAAAAAACTCACCGCCGGCTTTGCCGTGCTCGGTTTGATGGTCGCCTTTATCGGCGGTTTTTCCCTTGTCCAGTTTGGCAACATGAATGATGTTGCTATCCGGTTTACCGACAGTATCTTGCCTGCTGTCAATCGCACCAGTGCGATTGGGGATTCTCTCGGTGAGTTGCGTCGTTATGAGCTGGGCTATTTCGTGGTGGCCGCCGAGCCGCTAAAAAGGGCTGAATATCGGAATATTGCCAGTCAACAACTTAACTCGATCGCGCAGCAGTTGAGTGCTCATGACAAGACTATCTGGCCTGAGGATGTGGCGGAGCGTCGTACCTTCGATACGGTGAAATCTGACTGGGAGCGTTATGTCGCCCTGCACCAGCGAGTCAAACAGCTGCAAGACAGCGATCAGCTTGCTGAAGCCCAACGCATATTCCTGGAGGAGGGGGTTCCCCTTTACACCGCGCTGAGCAAGTCAGTGGCCTCCCTTATCCAGATTAACCATGGTTATGCGTCTGAATCACGCAGTGACATTGTCGAGTCTTATCAATACGCCAATCTGAGCGTCACCATCGCGCTGGTGATCGGTCTGATTCTTGTGGTGGTGCTCTCCGTGGTACTGACCCGCCAGATCCGCGATCCCTTGGTAATGTTGGCCCGTCAGGCCCAACGCATCGCAAGCGGCGCGCTCGGCAAGGGGGAGCTGCAGGAGTGGATCCGTGGCAATCGCTTCAAGCGTGACGAGCTGGGTCAGCTCGGCACTGCCATTGACCGCATGCAGGGCGCCCTTGCTGATCTGGTGAGCGAGATCGCCGGCTCGGTGAGCCAGCTCAGCAGCGCGGTGGAGGAGGTGAGCGCCATCTCCGACCAATCTGCCAGCGGCATGGCGCGTCAGCAGAGTGAAGTCTCTCAGGTGGCGACCGCCATGAACGAGATGCAGTCCACCGTGAACGAGGTGGCCCGCAATACCACGGATGCCATGAGTGCCGCCAAGGATGCCTCCCGCACCTCGACCCAGGGCAATCAGGTGGTGCGCAGCGCCATCGGCAGCATCGAGGCGGTGTCGGTCAAGATTGAGGAGGCGGGCTCCGTAGTGCAGCAGCTGGAGCAGGACAGCACCAATATCAGCATGGTGCTGGACGTCATTCGCGGTATTGCCGAGCAGACCAACCTGCTGGCTCTCAATGCGGCTATCGAGGCGGCCCGCGCCGGTGAGCAGGGCCGCGGCTTTGCCGTGGTGGCAGACGAGGTGCGCTCTCTGGCCCAGCGAACCCAGAACTCCACTGCCGAGATCAGCAAGATGATCGAGGTGCTGCAGGCACGCACCGCCGAGGCGGGCAGCGCCATGCAGCTGAGCCGTCAACAGATGCAGGAGAGCGTGGGGTTGGCGCGGGAAGCGGGGCACAGCATCGATACCATCAACGGTGCCGTGGTGCGGATCACCGACATGAACACCCTGATCGCCACTGCCACCGAGGAGCAGAATGCGGTGACCGAAGAGCTCAACCGCAGCATCGTCAATATCCATAACGCGGCTGATGAGAATGCCCAGGGGGCGCAGCAGATCGCTCAGGCCTGCATCGAGCTGAGCAAACTGGCCACCTCGTTGCATCATATGACCCAGCGCTTTACCCTCTAAGAGCGTTTGGCAGATAGCAAAAGGCCCCGTCCAGTGACGGGGCCTTGTTGTTTCTGGCAGGCGTTTTGATCGCAGGGTCGATTAGCGCAGCGTCATCGGCCGGCACCAGACCCTTTATCCGATCATTCAGCTCAGGCCGACTATCTCGCCATCTTCATCGATGTCGATATGACGATAGGCTGGCAGGCTGCCAAGGCCCGGCATGGTCATGATAGGGCCCGCCAGGGCATAGACGAAACCGGCTCCGGCGCAGAGCTTCACCTCGTCGATGGGCACTTCGAAGTTGGTCGGTACCCCCTTGAGGGTGGGGTCATGGCTGATGGAGAGCGGCGTCTTGGCCACGCAGACCGGCAAGTGATCCCACCCTTCGGCAGAGAGTTGTGCCAGCTGCTGGCGGGCCTTGTCCGACAGCGTCACCCCGCGGCCACCGTAGCCGCACTCCACCAGAGTCGCCAGCTTGGCTTCGAGGTTCATCTCGTCGGGATAGAGCAATTTGACCTTGCCCGGCTGCTCACAGGCGGCGACCACGGCGCGCGCCAGCTCGCTGGCACCGGCTCCCCCCTGAGTGAAGGCGTTGGAGACGGCCGCACTACAGGCGCCAGCCTGCTGCGCCTCACGGGCCAGCAACGCCAGTTCGGCCTCGCTGTCGGTGGGGAAGCGATTGATGGCGACCACCACGGGGACGCCGTAACGACGGGCATTGGCGATGTGCCAGGCGAGATTGGCGCAACCCCGCTCAAGAGTCGGCAGATCCTCACGTAGCAGGCTTTCCGGCAGCGGCTGACCCGGGCGGATATCGAGCAGGCCACTGTTGGCCTTGAGGCCGCGCACTGTCGCCACCAGCACCACGCAGGAGGGGGTCAGGCCGGATTGGCGGCTCTTGATGTTGAAGAACTTCTCCAGCCCCATGTCGGAGCCAAAACCCGCTTCGGTCACCACGTAATCGGTGAGGCCAAGTGCCATGCGATCGGCGATCACCGAGGAGTTGCCGTGGGCGATGTTGGCAAAGGGACCGGCATGCACCAGCACCGGGGTCTGCTCTGTGGTCTGCATCAGGGTCGGCTGCAGCGCGTCCTTGAGCAGCACCGTCATGGCGCCCGCCACTTCCAGTTGCTCTGCGGTCACGGGATTGCCGTGCAGGTCGCGGGCCAGCTGGATGCGACCGATGCGCTGGCGCAGGTCTTTCAGGTCGCTTGCCAGCGCCAGAATGGCCATCAGCTCGGAGGCGGCGGTGATGACGAAGCGATCGCTGCGTTCCACCCCGTCGGCGGCGCCACCCTGACCGATGGTGAGGTGGCGCAGGGCGCGGTCGTTCATGTCGAGGGTGCGTGGCCAGAGAATGTTGTCTGCATCGATATCGAGCCGCGGCAGGCCGGTTTTGGCTGTGAACTCGGCGCCCAGTTTCTGCTCGTGGAACAGGCGAGCATCGAGGGCGGCCGCCGCCAGGTTGTGGGCGGCGGTGAGGGCGTGGAAATCGCCGGTGAGGTGGAGGTTCATCTCCTCCATCGGCACCACCTGGGCATGACCGCCGCCGGCTGCGCCCCCCTTGACCCCGAACACCGGGCCGAGGCTCGGCTGGCGAATGGTGGCGATGCTGGATTGACCGATATGGTTGAGCCCCATGGAGAGACCCAGCGTGGTCACCGTCTTGCCCTCGCCGAGCGGGGTGGGGGTGATGGCGCTCACCAGCACCAGCTTGCCGCTCTGTTCGGACTGTGACTTGAGCAGGTCGAGGCTGAGTTTGCCTTTGTAGTGGCCATGGGGGCTGAGCAGGTTGGTCGGGATGGCGAGGCGCTTGGCCAGTTCGTGAATGGGGAGGCGGGGGGAGTGGCGGGAGATCTCGATATCGCTTAGCATCAGCACCTCGTTGGCATGGCGGGCTTAATATGCGGCGCAGTCTAGTGGAATATAATGGGTAATCCAATGACGAAAACGATTTTATTTGGTGGTGGTGAGCAGATGCAGGAGCCTCTTCTGCTGGATCTCAACGCGCTCTATCATCCCCCCAAACGGCCGCTGACTGCCCTTGGCATTGTCAGTGCGCTGGTGCCCCTGTTTGGTTTTGGCTGGCAGGCGATGACCGAGGATCCGCAAACCCAGCTGCGCCAAGAAATTGCCAAGCGGGTCAACAATCGCCGCAGTGACGAGGCCAACCTCATCCTGATCCTGCAGCTGGCCGCCATGTTCGATTGCCCCGAGGTGACGGTAGCCCTTCCCTATGCGTTGAGCGAACAACAGCTTGCCACCATCCGCACCCGACTACCGCGCTGGCAGCTGCTCCCGGATGAGCTGCAACTGCGGGCACTCCTGTCCCCGGCTACGCCCGCCAAGCCTTAAGCTTCCCACTGCTGCGGGGCGAGATAGCGCTCCTGCACAAACTCGATAAAGCAGCGCACCTTGGCCGAGACGAAACGGCGGTGCGGATAGACCGCATAGAGCCCCACCTCGCCTTTCTCCCACTCCGGCAGCAGGCTGACCAGCCTGCCATCCTGCAAGGCTTCCCCGACGATGAAGGTGGGCTGCAATATGATGCCCTGATCATCACAAGCGGCGCGGGTCAGCGCCACCCCGTTGTTGGCGCGCAGCGGCCCCTGTGGCCGGATGCTCTGCTGCTCGCTTCCCCGTTTGAAGTGCCACTCCGGCTGGGTCAGGGTGTAGACCAGACAGTCGTGCTGCTTGAGATCTTCGGGCTTTTCCGGCCACCCCTTGCGTGCCAGATAGCCGGGGCTGGCGCAAAGCTCGACCCGAATGGTGGCAAGCTGGCGCGCTACCAGCGAGGAGTCGCTGAGGTGGCCGATGCGCAGCGCCAGATCAAACCCCTCTTCCACCAGCGCGACCCGCCGGTCGCTGTACTCGATATCGAGCTTGAGATCGGGGAAGCGCTCGCGAAACAGCGGCAGGGCGGGGGAGAGGTGCAGATAGCCAAAATCCATCGGCACCGAGAGCTTGAGGGTGCCGTTGGGCTGCTGGTTGTGGTGGGTCAGCTGGCTGTGGGTCTCTTCCAGTTCCGCCAGCAGGGCGAGGGAGCGCTGGTAGTAAAACTGGCCCGCTTCGGTGGGGTTGACCTGACGGGTGGTGCGCGACAGCAGCCGGGTGGCGAGCGACTCCTCCAGCTGCTGCATCAGTTTGGAGGCCATGGCCACCGAGATGCCAAGCTGGTTGGCGGCCTTGGTAAAGCTCTGGCACTCCACCACCTTGATGAAAGTGCGCATGGCGGCGATCTGATCCATTTTCCATCCTCAGTAAATAATGAATTTAATGAATCACTGATTATTCATTCTGACGACGAGGTTAGCATGTCAGCCAACGATGTGAACCCCAAGATGAAGGAACGAACGGATGAAAATGAGCAAAGCCCTGCTGGCCTCCTGCCTCTTTATGGCTGCCCCCCTGATGGCGGCGGAGTACGATGTCGACCCGGCGCACACCACAGTGCAGTTCAAGGTGGGCCACCTTGGCTTCTCCGAGCTGGTGGGTCGTTTCAACACCTTCAGCGGCACCTTCAGCATGGATGACGCCAATCCGGCGGCGGCTAAGGCGAGCTTCGAGGTGGATGCCGCCAGCGTGGATTCCAACCACGAGCCGCGCGACAAGCACCTGCGCAGCCCAGATTTCCTCGACGTGAAACAGTATCCGAAGATGACCTTCGTCAGCTCTGCTTATGAGGGAACCAAGGATAAAGGCGTACTGAAAGGCACCCTGACCCTGCACGGCGTCTCCAAAGAAGTGGCCTTCGATCTGGTCAAAATTGGCGAAGGCAAGGATCCCTGGGGTGGCTACCGCAGCGGCTTCAACGCCACCACCACCATCAAGCGCAGCGATTTTGGCGTGAACTACATGGTGCCGAACATCCCGGACGAGATGAGCATCAATCTGTTTGTTGAAGGCGTGCGCAAGTAATGGGCGCTTCACTTCTGCTGCAAACCCTGGCGGCTCCTCTGGGAGCCGCTTTGCTGTCGTGGCGCTGGCCGCGGCTGGGCTATCTCTGGGGCGCACTGGCGCTCTGGTTGGTGGGATCCTTGCTGGGCGGAGCCTATGGCCTGCCCAGCAAGGCGTGGCAGTGGCTGCCGCTGACCTTGCTGGTGCCGGCTATCGCGGCGCAGGTGACCGATCTGCGCGGTTCGCTGCTGCTCTTTACCGTTGTCGGTGCCCTGATCTGGTGGCAGGGGCTGGCCTCGGTGCTGACAAGCGAGCCGATGATCTGGCTGGCGCAGTTGCCTGCCATCCTCTGGTTTGGCTGGGCGGGCCTGCGCGGTGACAGCCGTGAGGGGCTTGGTTTTGCGCTTGGTTTCATCTGGCTGGCGCTGGTGATCGGCATCGATGGCAGCCTGCTGATTGCCCAGCTGGCCGGGGCCTTGGCCGCCTTCGCCGGTTTTCGGGCACTGCTTGCCACGTTTGCCGGGGTCAATGTGGCGCCTGCCGGTCTGGCGCTGGCACTCGCTTTTGTCCAGATGCTCGCCTGGCAATATGTGGAGGTTCCGCTGGTGGTTCTGCTGCCGGTCTGGTTGCTGCCGCTGCTGGAGTGGCTATTGCGCGGCAAGGGAGCACCTCTGCGCTGGGGGACTCTGATCCTGCTGGCCGGGGCGGGTTGCGGACTCAGTCTGTGGCATGTCTGGCCTGCTGCTTCTTTGTACTGATTTTCGCATGAAAAACAGCCAATTACGGTCATTTTTGCATACCTGCTCATACTCTTGAGATATAAAGATTGAGCCCTCCTATGTGTTTAAGATAAAAAGGATTTTCACTTATCTGGACACACACAGAACCCGGCTGCGCCGGGTTCTGTTTGCTTGCTTTGCAGCACACATTTTGGGGCAAATTAAGGAGGCCACAGTTGCGCAGTCAAGGATCTGAGCATCTGTTTTTTCGCCATTTCACCGGGCAGGGCCGTATCGAAGGTCTCTGCATTCTGCTGGTTACCCACCTGCTTCCTGATCGTCCCCGTTTCATCGAGGCTCTCAGCCAGATTGGCCGTATCGGCGCCATCCTGCCCAAACCCAAATCGGTACACGGCCCGACCCTGGAGTGGGTCTCCCGCCACTATCCGGTCGTACCACTCAATCGCCAGTGGACCAACTGTCCGCAGGGAGTCATCGAGCAGATCGCGCCGCTGGTGGCACCCCACGAACGCCTGTTGATCCTCGATATCGGTGGCTACTTTGCCACGACTCAGGTGACCCTGAGCGAATACTTTGGCCCCCGTCTGCTCGGGGTGGTGGAGATGACCGAAAACGGCCATCAACGCTACGAGCAGGAGGTGTTGGCGACCCCGGTGGTCTCGGTGGCGCGCAGCCCCCTCAAGCAGGCCGAGGATATCCAGATTGGTCTGAGCGTGGTCTACTCCGCCGAGTCGCTGGCCCGCAATCTCAACCGCACCTTCAACGTCTGCGAGGCGGCGCTGTTTGGCTATGGCAAGGTGGGGCGCAGCATCGCGCGCGACCTGCGCTGTCGCAACCTTCACCTCGGGTTGGTGGAGACCGACGTATTGCGTCAGGTGGAGGCGCTCTCCCACGGGTTTCGTCTCATCAGCAAGGCGGAGGCCCTGAGCCGCGCCGAGCTGGTGATCTGCTCCACCGGCAACGGTTCGCTCGATCTGGCGGATCTGCAACTGCTGCGCCCCGGCACCATGGTCGCCTCGGTCACCTCCGCCGACGATGAGTTCGCCTTCTCGCTGGCCCAGCTGCCCTGGCCGACGGAGGAGGTGTGCCCCCATGTGCTGGCCCTCAACCGACCCGATGGCACCCAGATCTATCTGCTCAATCGGGGCGAGGCGGTCAACTTTGTCCATGGCGCCGTCATTGGCGAATACGTCTATCTGGTGCTGGCGGAGATCATGGAGGGGATCCGCATGCTGGCCGCCGGCCCGCTGGCGCCCGGCCTGTTCGAGCTGCCGGAGTCCACCATGCGCACCATCGCCCGTTACTGGCTGGCCGACTTCCACGGGGTCGAGCAGTGAGCTACCCTGCTCCCTTTCGATACCCTTGATGGAGAACCGCATGAGCGACACGACCCTTTCCCCAGTTAAACCGCGGATCGAGATCCGCTACTGCACCCTCTGCCGCTGGATGCTGCGCGCCGCCTGGCTGGCGCAGGAGCTGCTCTCCACCTTCGACAGCGAGCTGGGCGAGGTGGCGCTGGTGCCCGCCAGCAAGGGGGAGTTCCGCATTCTGGTTGACGGTGTGCTGGTGTGGGATCGGGTGGTCGATGAGGGCTTTCCCGAGGCCAAGGAGATCAAGCAGCGGGTGCGCGATGTCATCGCACCCGAGCGGGATCTGGGTCACTCGGATCGCAAACCTGCTGCCGAGTAAGAGTGGATTGCCGGACAAGATGAGAGAGGGAGGCGCTGGCCTCCCTCTCTTTTTCCTTTGCGGCCCGTCAGCTCCGGCTATTCGCCGGTTACCGTGCTGGCGAGCGAACCGATATAGCGTGCCAGTTTGTGGGGCTTGATGCGGCTGACATCGACCCACACCAGGCCATCGATGCAGTGGTTGAAGTCGGGGTCGATGCCAAAGTCCATGAACTGGACGCCGCCCGGTTCGCACAGCTCGGAATATTGCTTGTAGAGGGTGGGGATGGCGCAGCCCAGATTGCCGAGACGCTCCTTGAGCTCCTTGAGGTCGGCGCCGTAGTCG
>NZ_CAWNWX010000083.1:657-13297 GCF_963878195.1 Aeromonas sp. HMWF016 | reverse complement strand
CTATTCAGTAGCTCCCATCGGATATATTCCACTTTCCCAGCCGAGAAAAGGATTAGTAATTTTTATGCATGCATTTAAATGCCAATAATTATCATTAAAAAGTTTTAATAAAAAACTTAAAATTTTTTTCGTGAGTACCTAAAAAGAGAGGTGATTCGCATTTTATTGAAGGAAAACTACGTATAATCCGGAAGTTAAAGTCTTCGTAGCAAGGTGTTTTACTGCTCAATAACACCAAAAAATGACGAAAATTACGACATTTTCATCCAGGGATCAGGGTGTTTTAGAAAAAAATAACTACGAAAAATGGAATAAAACCAAGCTGTTTGACTTGCATCAAGCCTGAATTTTTTTCATAGAGCAAAATCGTGCCCAGCAAATCTATCCCTAAGGAGGCAGATGTGGATATTATCAAGACCGATGTAGCCATCATCGGTGCCGGCGGTACTGGCCTGCGCGCCGCTATCGCTATAGCCGAATCACAGCCAGACCTGGATATCGCCCTGATTTCCAAAGTCTATCCGATGCGTAGCCATACCGTGGCAGCCGAAGGTGGTGCCGCCGGTGTCGTTCGTGATGACGACTCCCTCGAAAACCACTTCAACGACACCGTCTCCGGTGGTGACTGGCTGTGTGAGCAGGACGTTGTCGATTACTTCGTCAACAACGCGACCAAAGAGATGATCCAGCTGGAGCATTGGGGTTGCCCCTGGAGCCGCAAACCGGATGGCAAAGCCAACGTGCGTCCGTTTGGTGGTATGAAGGTTCCGCGCACCTGGTTCGCAGCAGACAAGTCCGGTTTCCACATTCTGCACACCCTGTTCCAGACCTCCGTCAAGTACCCGAGCATCAAGCGCTTCGACGAGCATTTCTGTCTTGATCTGATCGTAGACGACGGCCGTGTTCAGGGCGTACTGACCTTTGACATCCAGAACGGTATCACCCGCTTTATCCAGGCCAAATCCGTGATCGTGGCAACTGGCGGCGCTGGCCGTGTCTATCGCTACAACACCAACGGTGGCATCGTCACCGGCGACGGCATGGCACTGGCCTACCGTCACGGCGTACCGTTGCGTGATATGGAGTTCGTCCAGTATCACCCGACCGGTCTGCCGGGCACCGGCATCCTGATGACCGAAGGTTGTCGTGGTGAGGGTGGCGTCCTGCTGAACAAAGATGGCTACCGCTACCTGCAAGACTACGGCTTGGGCCCGGAAACCCCGATCGGCCAGCCGAAGAGCAAATACATGGAACTGGGTCCGCGCGACCGCGTTTCCCAGGCATTCTGGCAAGAGCAGCAGAAAGGCCGCGTGATCCAGGGCCCGATGGGCGATGTGGTTCACCTCGACCTGCGTCACCTTGGCGAGAAGTACCTGAAAGAGCGTCTGCCTTTCATCTGCGAACTGGCCAAAGCCTACGTCAACGTGGATCCGGCCAAAGAGCCTATCCCGGTACGTCCGACAGCCCACTACACCATGGGTGGTATCGAGACTGACAACAAGTGTGCCACCCGTCTGGCCGGCCTCTACGCCGCTGGCGAATGTGCATCCGTCGGTCTGCACGGCGCCAACCGTCTGGGTTCCAACTCCCTGTCCGAGATCGTGGTATTCGGCAAGCTGGCTGGTGAACAGGCTGGTGAATTTGCCAAGACCCAGAAGCATGGCAACACCGAAGCTCTGGCTGCCAAGGCCGAGGCGCTCATCAAGCAGCACCTCTCCCTGCTCGACATCGATGGCACCGAAAACCCGGCCGACATCCGCAATGAGCTGGGCATGTCCATGGAAGCCGGTGTCGGTATCTACCGTACCGAAGAGCTGATGCAGGGCACCATCGACAAGATCAACGAGCTGAAAGCCCGTTACAAAAAGGTCAAGATCAACGACAAGTCCTCTGTCTTCAACACCGACCTGCTCTACGCCATCGAACTGGGCTACATGCTGGACGTGGCAGAAGCCATGGCGCACTCCGCCATCAATCGTAAAGAGTCCCGCGGTTCCCACCAGCGTCTGGATGGTTACGAAGAGCGTGATGACGTGAACTTCCTCAAGCACACGCTCTCGTTCTACAAAAATGGCGAAACGCCCTCCATCGATTACTCCGATGTGAAGATCACTAAGTCCCAGCCGGCAAAACGCGTGTACGGCTCCGAGGGTGAGAAACAAGACGAGGCTAAGAAGAATGGCTGAGATGATTGAAATTGAGATCCTGCGCTATCGTCCGGAGCAGGATAACGAGCCCTGGATGCAGACCTTCCAGGTGCCCTACCAGAGAGAGATGTCTCTGCTGGATGCACTGCAGTACATCAAGGATCACCTGGACTCTACCCTGAGCTTCCGCTGGTCCTGCCGGATGGCGATCTGCGGCTCCTGCGGCATGATGGTCAACGGTGTTCCCAAGCTGGGTTGCAAGGCATTCCTGCGCGACTATCTGCCGGGCAAGATGACCATCGAGCCGCTCAACAACTTCCCGATCGAGCGTGACCTGGTGGTCGACATGTCCGATTTCATCGAGAAGCTGGAGAGCATCAAGCCGTACATCATCCCGAGCGAGCCGCGCAACCTCTGCGATGGCGAGTACATCCAGACTCCGGCAGAGATGGCGAAGTACAAGCAGTTCTCCCAGTGCATCAACTGTGGTCTCTGCTACGCGGCCTGCCCGCAGTACGGCATCAACAAGAAGTTCACCGGTCCGGCGGCACTGGCTCTGGCCTATCGCTACAACGTCGACAACCGTGATGCCGGCGCCAAAGAGCGTATGCGCATCATCAGCCAGGACGAAGGCGTCTGGGGCTGTACCTTCGTGGGCTACTGCTCCGAAGTGTGCCCGAAGGGCGTCGATCCGGCAGCGGCCATCCAGCTTGGCAAGGTAGAGAGTGCCAAGGACTACATGATCGCCATGTTCAAGCCAGATTGAGAGCAGGATTGAGACCATGAACAACACTGAAAGCAAACGTAAACCTTACGTCCGCGAAATGAAGAAAGACTGGTGGCTGAAGAACGCCTTCTACACCGGTTACATGATCCGCGAAGGCACCAGTATCTTCGTCTCCATCTACGCTGTTGTGCTGATGTGGGGTCTGATGCGTCTGGTACAGGGTCAGGAAGCGTTCAACGGCTGGCTGGAATCCCTGCAAAGCCCGATCGCCATCCTATTCCACGTGATTGCGCTGGCAGCCTGCCTGTTCCATGCCAAGACCTGGTTCGCTCTGGCGCCGAAAGCCATGCGTATCTTCCGTGGTGAAGACCTGGTGCCGGAGAAACCGATCGTCATCGCCCAGTATGTGGCGCTGGCTGTGGTATCCCTGCTTGTCCTGATCATCGTGGCCTGAGGAGAAAACAATGAGACGTTCTGACGAGCCAATTTACTGGGGTCTGTTTGGTGCGGGTGGCATGGTCGTTGCCATGCTGCTGCCGGTCATTGTCCTCATCACCGGTCTGCTGGTACCCATGGGTATCATGGACGTAGAGACCATGAGCTATGACCGCGTTCTGGCATTCGCCAGCTCCTGGTGGGGTGCCTGCATCCTGCTGGTGATCATCGCTCTGCCGATCTGGCACGGCATGCACCGTATCTACCACGGTCTGCATGACTTGGGGATCCACACCACCAAGCTGCACCACTATGTGTTCTATGGCTTTGCCTTCCTGGTATCTGCCATTACCGTTGGTCTGCTGATGGTGCTGGTACTCCAGTAATCACTACGCAACTGATTGAACAAACCGGGCCAAGTGCCCGGTTTTTTATTACTCCAAACTAACTACAGGGGCCAGCAGATTTGCACCGGCTGACCCTCTTTTCATCTGTTTCCTCTAAGTGACGGCCGCTGTTCGTGGTTACTCCATCGGTGGCAAGAAACGGCGCATCACGTCGTTGGTATGCCCCTCCTCCTGAAACGCCACCAGCGCTTGATTGAGGGTGTTCACCAGCTCATGGGCGCGGGGGGATCCCTTGCTCACCAGCAGGTAGAATCCCTTGCGACTTGGCAGGGCGAGATTGAGCAGACCGGGTTCGCTCTGGTAGATGCCCAGGGTTAACCCGCCAACCAGCGGCTCAATCTCGCTTGGCAGAAAGTCACAGCGATCCCGCCCCAACATGTCGAGCGCCTGTTGCAGCTGCTTGACCCGACGTGGCTCCTGCGCGAGCCCATAGGGGACATAGTTATAGCCAATCACGCCGCATACCCGTGAGCTGTTGACCGTCTGCAGATCGGGGGCTTCAGGATAGCGGCGCTTGAGATAGAAGAAACCGAGATGGGTGTAGTAGAGCGGCACGCTGTAGAAGGCGAACTCGGCGCGCTCCGGCTTGTAGCTGGCATCCCAGGTCAGCTCGCACAGGCCATTCTGGTGATAATCCGCCAGCTCCTGCTGCACCCGCGCCCAGGGCAGATAGCGGATCTGATAGGACAAGCCATTTTTCTTGATGGCATCGAGCACCAGCGTGGTGGCCGAGCCGGTCAACCGGCTGGTATCGGGCATCCCATCCTTGCGCTCCCAGTAAGTAAAGGGGGCCCACTCATTGCCCTCCCCCAGACAGATCTGTACCGGCTTCTCTGCCGCTCTGGCAAAGCTCGCCGGTATCAGCATGGCAAGGCCCAGCCCTGCCAGCAGCAATCGGGTTCGTCTCATCCCTCTCTCCCCACTCATGCCATCATCTTGCGACGCGTTACTGTGCAGATTAGTCCAGTCCTGCAGCCTTACCGCCTTACGCAACACCGGATTGCCACATGGCCAGCAAGGGCGCAGGAATGGCGCCATAGTGCAGCGCCGGCGTCTGGTGCCACTCGGCCAACTTTTGCAGAGCCTTCGCCAGATCCTGCGCAAGCTGGCGGGTCACTCTCACCCCGGCTTCCAGATAGAGGCTCTTGATCTCGAAGACTCCCTGCTGGCGATGGGCCTTGGCATCCATTCTGCCCACCAGCTTGCCACGATGCAGCAGCGGCAACACGAAGTAGCCGTACTGACGCTTGGGCGCCGGGGTATAGCACTCGATGCGATAGTCGAAGTTGAACAACTCACTGGCCCGCTTGCGATCCCATACCAGCGGATCGAACGGTGAAAGAGCCGCAGTGTGGGTCGCCTTGAGGGTGCCCGCCTGCGCCCTTGCCAGCTCATCGGCCAACGAGGCATGCACAAAGGCGCCGTGCTGCCATCCCTCGACACGTACCGGCAGCAGCTCCCCCTCGTCCGCCAGTTGATGGAGCAAGGCGTCATATTTGCCACGCCGCAACCGGTAGTAATCCGCCACCCAGCCAGTTTTGACCAGCCCCAGCGCCCGGCAGCTGGCGCGCACCATATCCCGCTGCGCCTGCTCGATGCTCGGCAGATCCCGCTCATCACACCACTCGGGGAGCACCCGCTCGGCCAAGTCATAGACCCGCTGAAAGTTGTGCCGCTCCCGCACCATCAGCTGACCGGTAGTAAAGAGCACCTCCAGATGGCGCTTCTCCGGCTTCCAGTCCCACCAGCCATTACCCTTCCCCTCTTTGCGCTCAAAATCGGCCGCCCGTACCGGGCCATGGTGGCGAATGCGCCCGATAAGCTGGCCAATCTCTTGCTGATGGGTAGCGAGCCAGTTGGCCGAAAACTTCCAGCCCATGGCGGCAGGGTCGAGCATCCGGTGGCGCAGCAGCCGGTAATCCTCGCGGGGCACGAAGCAGGCCTCGTGAGCCCAATATTCGAAGATCTCGCCGTCGGCCAGCAACTGCTCCAGCCAGCGAGGTTCATACTGGCCAAGGCGGCTAAAGAGCACCAGATAGGGACTGCGCGCTACCACCGAGATGGTGTCTATCTGCAGCAGCGCCATACGGCGAATGGTCGCCAGCAGATCGGCCGGGGCAGCCTTGCCGCGGCGCGGCACCAGCAGCCCCTGCGCCGCCAGCTGTAAATGACGGGCATCCTGTAGCGATAAATGGGGGATAGACATCAAACCACTCCTTGGTAACCGACCTCCAGCATGCCCGAACAGCGGCCAAATAAACATGGGGAAGAGTTGATGACCCCTCCCCCAGCTTTATGCCGGATTGTTTGGCAGTACCAGCCGGTTCACCACCGCCATGATCTCCTGATAGGTGGCTTCTACCGTCTCGGGGGTTGGCTCCAGAATGAGGTCATCGGCATAGCCGTTGATGAGGGAGGTGATCTGGCGCGCCAGTCGTCCGGTATCAGCGGCCATGAAGTCGCCGCTGTCGATCCCCTTTTGCAGGATCTGCTCCAGCACGTCGCGCCATGCCTGAATGGTCTTGCGGTAACTCTCGGCAAATACCGGGTCGCGTAGCGACTCGTTCCATGCATCGAGATAGATGGCCCAGGAGGCATCCTGACTGGTCGGCAGGTTGTCCCGCACGAACAATGGCAACGCTTCATGGGCCGGCAGCGGCAATAGCCACTCCCGCTGCTCGGCTATCTCCTGACTGGTGAAGCGCTCCACGGCGCAGAGACAGAGCTCTTTCCAATCCTTGAAGTAGTGGTAGACGTGGCTGCGCGCCAGACCGGTGCGCTCGGCCACATCACGGGTAGAAGAGGCGGCCATTCCCTTCTCCCGAAACAGGGCCAGTACGGCCTCAATGATCATCTCTTTGCGCTGTTCTGCTGATGGGCGTGCCATCTGACCTCCTGCGATATCAATCGTTCCGCTTGACTTTGAGCGACCGCTCAAACAAACTTTGAGCACTTGCTCAAAGTTAGCATTTCCGACATCTTAGGAGATAACCCATGACAACACCAACCACTTCGGCAGCCAGTTGCAACGAGCAGACCACGCCGTTGCCACACTCGGCCGGTCGTTCGCTGGGGGCGATTGCACGGGCCAATCCCCTCAAGCTGGCGGGCACCTTCTCGCTGGTCGCCCTCGAAAACATCCTGCTGGTGGCTTACCCCCTGTTCGCCGGCTTTGCCATCGACGCCATCGTCAAGGGACAGTGGTGGCAGGCCTCGAGCTATGCCCTGATCGTGCTGCTGTTCTGGCTCATCGGCGCCCTGCGCCGGGCGGTCGATACCCGCACCTTCACCCATATCTACGCAGCGCTGGCGGTGCCGGTGATCCTGGCCCAGCGTCAGCAGCAGGAGGGGCAATCCACCATAGTGGCGCGGGTCACCCTGGCACGGGAGTTTGTCGACTTCTTCGAGAAACATATCCCGATCCTGGCCACCAGCCTGATCTCCATCGTCGGGGCGGCCGTGATGCTGACGGTGATCGAGTTCTGGGTCGGTATCGCCTGCATGGGGGTACTGCTGCTGTTCGGCCTGCTACTGCCCGGTTTTTCACGCAAGAACCAGCAGCTGCATGAGCGCCTCAACGACCGGCTGGAGCACGAGGTCAAGCTGGTGACTCACGCCGAGCAAATCAGGCTGGCCCGTCACTACCGCACCCTCGCATGGATCCGAATCCGGATATCGGATCGGGAGGCGCTCGCCTTTCTGGCTGTCGGCGTCAGCGCGGCCCTGCTCTTTTTGCTCGCCATCACCATGTTGATGGCCCAACCCCAGGTCTCCGCAGGCCATGTATATGCTGTGATGACCTACCTGTGGAATTTTGTCAGCAGCCTGGATGAGGGGCCCGGTCTTGCCGACCAGCTTGCCCGGCTGCGGGATATCGGACGCCGGGTCAATACGGCGCAACCAGCCAGCAATACCGAACAAGCAATCTGAACCCGGAGCAAACCATGAACCCGACCACCCTCTGCCAACGAGCGTTGACCATGTGCATCAGCTGTTTTTTCCTCGCCGCCTGCGGCCCCAAAATGAGCGACTTTGAGCCCAACACCAGCTACTGGTTCAAGGAGAAACCGGCAGAGGAGAGCGACCCGCTGGCACAAGACCTGAAGGTGGATATCGCCATCATAGGTGGCGGCTACAGCGGCCTCTCCAGCGCCTGGCATCTGGCCAAGGCCAATCCGTCGCTCAAGATTGCCATCTTCGAGGCCAAACAGGTCGGCAGCGGCGCCTCGGGCCGCAACGGCGGCATGGTGCTGCCGGGCTCCGAGGTGATGGATCTCTATGAAGAGGGAGAGGCGAGCAAGCGCCACTATGATCTGACCGTCGCCAGCATGCACAAGCTGCAGGCACTGGTTGAATCGACCGGCATCGATGCCGATATGAGGCTCGATGGTTATGTGGAGGCGATCCTCGATGAGGAGGATATTCCCGAGTACCGCGACTATGTAAAAACCGCCAATCGCCTCGGCATCCCGCTGCAATACTGGAACGCCGACACCACTGAAGAGAAACTCGGCACCGACCGCTACGTAGGCGCCGTCTACGACCCCAATGGCGGTCAGGTACACGCCATGAAGCTGGTCAACGCCCTGCACAAGGCGGTGGAGCAGGCGGGCGTCACCATCTATGAACAGAGCCCGGTATTGGGGATCAAGGAGGGCAAGCAGATCGAACTGAACGTGGCCGACAAGTATAAGGTGACTGCCGACAGCATAGTGCTGGCGACCAACGGCTACACCTCAAAACTTGGCTACTTCAGCGGCCGGGTCTTTCCGGTACACGCCCAGAGCGCCGTGACCGAACCGCTTACCCGGGATCAGCTCAACGCTATCCAGTGGCAGAGCCGGATGCCCTTTTATGACACCCGCAACATCCTGTTTCATCTGGTATTGACCCCGGACAACCGGATCGTCATCGGCGGTGGCAATGCCGAGTACGTCTTCAACGACGGCCTCAACTACAAGGGAGATCTCAATCGGGTCAGCGCCATGATGATGAAGGAGCTGGTGACTCTCTATCCGGCCCTCAAGGGGATCAAGTTTGAACAGGTGTGGGACGGGGTACTCGGCATGACCGGCGACAGCACCGAAGCGGTGGGGGTAATGGGAGATCACAAGAACATCTACTACGCCCTCGGCTACAACGGCCATGGCATCAACCTCTCCTTCCTGTTTGGCGACATCGTGGCCAGCCTCTATCAGGGCAAGGAGCACCCCTGGTTCAACCACGCCGAGCAGACGCTGCCGATGTGGCTACCGCCGGAGCCGTTCAAGTCAATCGGCGTCAAGTCGGCCCTGATGTACTACCAGTGGCAGGACAAGGGCTACGACGCTACGACGAGTAACTGACAAGCGAGCAACAGAAAAAGGCACGCCTCAGGGCGTGCCTTTGTGCAATACCGCCACATCGGCATGAGGCAACTCAAGCTCGGCCTGCCAGCGAGCAGCCAGCACCCGAAACGACGCCTCGGAAAAGAAGACGATATGGGTAGGATCGTGGCGGTAACGCCAGTTCTTGAACCTCTCGTCACCGAGCACCCGCTGGGTTTGCAGCACCAGCATGCCGCCGGGCTTGAGGCAAGCCCACAACCGGTCAAGCACGGCGCGCGGTTCGGCAATGTGCTCGATCACCTCGGTACTGGTGATGAAGTCATACTGACGTGTCAGCAACTCCGGAAAATCGGCATAGAACTTGTCATATCCAACCATGTCGTAACCCGCCTCGCGCCCCATCGCCACCAGCGCCGGGCCGGGACCGCAGCCAAAATCAAGGCCGCTGGCAGGTAGCGGCACCCGCGCCAGCACCTCGCCAAAAGCCCGCATCAAAAAAGTGCGATAACGGGGGTCATCCACCCGGTTGTCGTGATCGTCGTAAACCGCCTTCTCCGCCGCCTCATCCAGATGATCGCTCGCATCCAGCCAGACCAGCTCGCACGCGAGGCAGCGGTGATAGCGCTTGCCCGCCACCGGCAGGGGATAGGAGTGATGGCTGGCACAAAGGGGGCAGCAGGCAGTCGATGACATGGAATACCTCGGGATGGCGACAGGGGGGCAGCTTGCCTGCCGTACCGGATGCTGACAACTTTTTTTTGCCGCTTAAGGGTTTCTTAAGTTTGGGCTTTTACTCTGAACCCATCGAAAGAGAAGGAGCCTCCCCATGACCACCGAGATCCAAGCCCCCTACCGGTTGATCCTGGCCGAATCAGAGCAGCAGGTCATGGCGCTGCAAACCTATATCCAGGATGCCTACACCCTGGAGTTCAATGCCCGCATTCCCCATTTTCTGCCCTGCCTGATTGGACTCTATCGCGCCGACGGGACGCTGGTTGGTGCCTGTGGCCTCAACCGTGCCAGCAGCCAGGCCGGCGAGCATCGCCTCTATCTGGAGCAGTATCTGGAGCAACCGATCGAAGCCTCCATCGAGACTCGCCTTGGTATTCGCCCCGACCGCCAGCGCATCATCGAAGTGGGCAACCTCGCCTGTCGCGAGCCGGGCAATGCCCGCCTGATGTTTGCCGCCCTCTGCCGCATGTTGTGTGACAACGCCCTCGACTATGTGGTCTTTACCGGTACCGCCAAGCTGCGCAACAGCTTCACCCGCCTGCGCCTCAATCCGGTCGAACTGGCCCCCGCCCAGGCCCATCAGGTCGGTGCCGATGCGGATGCCTGGGGCGAGTACTACCGCTGCCAGCCCAAGGTGATGGTAGGAGATATCAATCAGGGGCGGGCAGTGCTCGCCCAGAGCAGCCTGCTGCTCAACCTGCTGGCCCCCATGCCAGTGCTTTTTACCGATGCAACCCTGACCAGTGAGAAAAGGTGCGCCCAATGAGCCTGTTCGACGCCATCGCCAAACATGCCCGCGAGAATCCGCAATCGCCTGCGCTGCTGAGCAGCCAGCAGCGGCTCGACTACCACAGCCTCTGGCAGCAGATCCGGCATCTGGCTGACAAGCTGCAGCAAGCCGGCATCAAGCGTCTTGCCCTGCAACTCGATAACGGTCTGCCATGGGCGCTGATGGATCTGGCCTGCACCAAAGCCGGGATCGTGGTCATACCGGTGCCCCACTTCTTCAGCCTTGAGCAGCAAGAGTGGCTGCTGGAGAGCAGCGGCGCCGATGCGCTGGTTGGCCCGGCCCATCAGGGGTGGCACGCCGCCGAGCCGCTCTTGCTGGTCAGCGGCGAACTGCCGCTCTGGCGCCGCAAACCGGAAAACCTCCCGGCATTGCCACAGGGCACAGCCAAGATCACCTACACCTCCGGCACCACGGGCCAGCCCAAAGGGGTCTGCCTCTCGCTGGCCAGCATGATGGCGGTGTGCGAATCGCTGGCCGAACGGGTCGCGCCAGCCAAGGTGGAAAAACACCTCACCCTGCTGCCGCTGGCCACCCTGCTTGAGAACCTCACCGGCCTCTATGTGCCGCTGCTGACCGGTGCCAGCAGCCGCATTCCATCGCTCGGCGAACTCGGCTTCACCGGCTCCAGTTCGCTCAACCCGGCCATGCTGGGGGAGGCGCTGCTGCGCTGGTCAACCCACAGTCTGGTGCTGGTGCCCGAGCTGCTGCGCCTGCTGCTGGCGCTCTGTACCAGTACCCCGGTGCTGGCCCAGCAGCTGCGCGGTCTGCGCTTTATCGCCGTCGGCGGTGGCAAGGTTGCCCCCGATCTTATCGCCCATGCCCGCCAGCTTGGTCTGCCGGTCTACGAGGGGTATGGCCTCTCGGAGTGCTGCTCGGTGGTGGCCCTCAACACCATAGGCGCCGACAAGCCGGGCAGCGTTGGCCGCCCCCTGCCCCACATCCGGGTCACCATCGGCGACGATGGCGAGATCCTGGTGCGCGGTAGCGCCATGCTGGGGTATCTGGGTAGCGATGAGCCAATGTCAGAGCTGATTGCCACGGGGGATCTGGGCCGCCTCGATGAAGAGGGCTACCTCCATATCACCGGGCGCAAGAAGAATGTCCAGATCACCGCCTTTGGCCGCAACTTCTCCCCCGAGTGGGTCGAGGCCGAAGCCCAGCTCTGCCCCGCCATCGCCCGTATCGTGGTATTCGGCGATGGCCAGCCCGCCAACGTGGCGCTGATCCAGCCCCTGCCGGGCAAAGAGGCCGAGCTGCAGCAACAGATCGAAGTATTGAATCGTCGTCTCCCCGACTACGCCCGCCTGCACCACTGGCTACCGGTGGCGCTCGACCAGCATCCCGGGCTGCTCACCGCCAACGGGCGGGTGCGCCGGGAAGAGACCTATCGCCAGTTTGCCCAACAGATCAGCCAATGCCTTGCAACCGGCACCACAGGAGAATCCTCATGAGCTTCTATCAGACTCTGCAACAAGCCACTGCCACTGAGCGCGAGCACCTCTTCAAGGCCCCCATCATCGAAGCTTGCCGCCGTGGTGACATCAGTCGCGACACCTATCTCGCCTTTCTGGCGCAGGCCTACTACCACGTGCGCCACACAGTCCCGCTGCTGATGGCGACCGGCGGCAAGCTGGGTCAGGAGTATGAGTGGGTACGCGGCGCCATTGCCGAATACATCGACGAGGAGTATGGCCATCAGGAGTGGATCCTCAATGACATCCGCGCCTGTGGCGGCGATGCCGAGGCGGTGCGTCACGGCCAGCCCGGCCTGCCCATCGAGCTGATGGTCGCCTTCCTCTACGACCAGATCCAGCGTGGCAACCCCATGGGCTTCTTCGGTATGGTACAGGTGCTGGAGGGCACCAGCGTCGCCATCGCCCTCACCGTGGCCGACCAGCTGAAAAGCGGCCTCGGGCTGCCCCCGCAGGCGATGAGCTATCTCAGCTCCCACGGCACGCTGGATCAGGAGCACCTCAAGTTCTTTGAATCCTTGATGGATAAGGTCGAGAGCCCGGCAGATCAGGCCGCCATCATCCACTCCACCAAGGTGGTCTATCGCCTCTACGGCGAGATGC
>NZ_CAWNWX010000083.1:0-591 GCF_963878195.1 Aeromonas sp. HMWF016 | reverse complement strand
CCGCCACGCCGTGACCAGAAGGAATCCGCATCATGAAACTTGAAGGAAAAACGGTGCTGCTCACCGGCGCCAGCGGCGGGATTGGCGAGGAGCTGGCCCAGGAGCTGGCCGCCCAGGGCGCCCATCTGCTGCTGCACGGTCGCCGCGCCCCGGCACTGGAGCGCCTGTGCAAGTCGCTGCCGCACCCCGAGCGCCATCAGGTGGTGATCGCCGACCTTGGCGTGCCCCACGAGCGCGCCAAATTGCTGCAACACCCGGCGCTGGATAACGGACTCGACATCCTGATCAACAATGCCGGCTGCAACCAGTTTGCCTGGCTGGAAGATCAGAGCAGCGAGCAGGTCGAACGCCAGCTGCTGCTCAATATCGAGGCGCCGATCCAGCTCACCCGCGCCCTGCTGCCCCGCCTGCGCAAACCGGGGATCATCATGAACATGGGGTCAGGGTTTGGCGGCATCGGCTACCCGGGCTACAGCGTCTACTGCGCCACCAAATTCGCCCTGCGCGGCTTTAGCGAGGCGCTGGGGCGGGAGCTGGAGGGCAGCGGCATCAAGGTGCTCCACTTTGCCCCCCGCGCCACCCGTACCAAAC
>NZ_CAWNWX010000082.1:25559-203088 GCF_963878195.1 Aeromonas sp. HMWF016 | reverse complement strand
GAGTGAAACACTTCATGGATACCGTGTCTCCTTTCCCGGGGAATGGCTATGGCACAGCGAAGGTGTAGCACTATTGGGATCAGTTATTTAGAGAAGCCGGGGCGATTCACGTCGTTGATGTAAACGGACAGGCGGATAAGCTGAAGGAAGAAGGTTGGCTCTTGCCACTCAAAGAGGTGAGAGAGTGATGGGACAGGATTGCTTTCGCTTACCAAGCCGCATCCATGATATCGGTTCTTTAGTGTTTCAAGTCAAGTAATGGAGCCAGACACCCTCAGTTGAAGATCTCTGGATGGCCTATCTGGCTCGCATTCCTATGGAGCGTACGCGTGAAGAAATCCATGCTCTTCAGTCATGGTTTTATCAAGAGGTTGAGGAGCTGGGGTATGAGCTCCTCTTAGTTTAATTTTTAGTTATAAACAGCATTTTTTCTGCGATCGGCAGAGAGGGCGATTACTGCTTTAGCCCATGTTGAGAGAAGTCAGCCAAACTTTGTATTCTTGGGCATGGTTTTCTTCATGATTGCCCATCCCCGGTTTGGTCAGTATCCCCTTTGAATTGGAGACGTAGCTGTTAATCGTCTTTTTGGGGCGCTCATGCCATGAGATATTGAACGCAGCCAGTTTTGGGAAGAAGTACATGGTTGAGTAATCGGGGATGTGATCGTGAATCCACCAGGCCAGAGCTTGCCAATGCCCGGTTTTTTCGTAATAGGGGAGAAAACTGGTGACTACAATACATGCGGTTGCGCCAATGCAACCATCCTGGTCACGATAGTCCCAAATATGTTGAGCATAGTTGGCCTCATTTTTAGCACAGCTGTATTGATTACCATTTTCAGCGCCCTTTGCATTTACCAGTGGAGAACGATAGGCTGAGCGGATCGCTATACGACCTAAGTGTTGCTGAATGGGTTCCAGGACCTTTGTGCAGAGCTGGTGGCCAGCCTCTATAGCGAGGTCAGGGTAATCAGGTATATTGGGTATCCCTTCGATCTGAGCGATCTCTGAGTAGAGAAAATCGCGCATAAAGAAGCTGGGGGATAGTTGGACCCGGCCTAATTCCTCAAGCGATTTGACAGTTCTTGGTGACTTCACTTCATGCGCCCTATGTTGGTCAGAAAGGGTTATCAATTTAGCCGATGGTACTTCGAGAATTGAGCTAAGCACTGTTTCGTAGCTCACGTATCAAAGTAAAACTCTTCAGATGACACCTTTCGACGATTGCTTGGGGGAATTAGTTCGGCCCCCATCTGTTGCTCCTGCCTACAGGATCTGGCCAGATATGAACACATATCTGCCTGTTGTGAGCGTGTGATTTGAGTGGGTAAAAATGTGCAAAGTGTGCAAACCCACCTCAACTTGAACCAACCTGAAATAACCCAACTCCACTTGATTCAATGGCTTACGAGTCGTACTATCCCTAGGAAACCGCAGTTTCTGGATTCAAAATCCGCCGGTGAATAACCGTGTCGGTTCGAGTCCGACCCCGGGCACCATCAAATTCATGACAAAAGGCCATCAGCAATGATGGCCTTTTGTTTTTTCCGCTTTTTATTTCTCGACGCTCTGCATGGCGGGAGCAGCTTTTTTCCCCTCTTTTAACTCGCCCGCTTGTCCCTCTCTTTTCTTGCCGCCAGAAAGCTTCTTTTTTCTGTCTGTATTTTGCCAGTTCGAACGTAATAAATTGTTCTGGCAAAGATATTTATCCCCACAGGGCAAATAGCAATGTGCCAAAAGCGCCGCCAAAGAGCATCAGGGCGACGGCTTTGGGTGAACCGTGCAGCTTGGTCCACATAAAGAGGCTGGTGAGGGCGAGCAGCAGCAGCGCCAGCGCGGCGAGATCGCCAAACAGTTGCCAGCCAAGGCCAGTCCCCATGCCGCGATGCAGTCGGTTGAGGGTGGCGGCAAAGTTGGCCTGCTGCAGGTCAGTGCGTACCAGCAGGGTGCCCTCGACATAGCTGGCGGCTACGCTGTGGGTGAGGGTGACGCCACGCATCTCCCAGCGGGCGGGCAGGGTGAGTTCACCGGATGGTGTCGGCAATCGCTGGGCTGGGGTGATCATGGCGCGCCCATCCTTGAATCCGTCCGCGTAGCGTTGCTGCAGCAGACTCTTCAGCTCATCGGGGCTGGCCAGCGGTGCGGCCAGCTCTATCTCTTCGCTCGACTTGACGGTATGGGGGCCGGGTAGCGGCAATACGGCCCTGTGCTGCAACCAGAGCCCGGTAATGCCATAGAGCAGCATCAGGGTAAGGGTGAAAAATCCGGCCCAGGCGTGGAGGCGGCGCACCCATTTATTGTTGTGAAGGGGAATTCTTTTGCGTTTCATCATCTGTGTTTCATAAAAAAACTGGCCAGCAAGGGCTGGCCAGTGAGGATGGTCGGTTACAGGGCTCAGAAGCGGTAGCTGCCGGTCAGCATCAGCTGACGGGGCGTTCCCGGCATGATCTGGGTGGCGCCGGTGGCGCTGACGAAATACTCATGGTCGGTCAGGTTCTCCGCGCTCAGCTCGGCTTCCCACTGCTGCCAGCGGTAACCGGCACGGGCATCGAAGCGGGCGTAGCCGGGCAACACTGTGGTGTTGGCGTTGTCGGCAAAGCGATCGCCCACCGCGGTCATTCCCGCCTCGCCAAACCAGCCCTGTTTGCCGCTCTGGTAACCGGCAAACAGCTGGCCATTCTGGCGAGAGACGTTCATCGGCCGTTTGCCCTGCAGATCGGCATCCGCCTTAACCTGCTCGGCATCCTGAATGGCGATACCGCCACGCAGATAGAGCTCGTCGGTCAGCTGGGCGCGGGCGCTCAGCTCGACCCCGTCGGTACGCTGCAATCCGGTCAGGATCACCTGGGTGGGATCCAGCGGATCCTTGCTGCGCTTGTTGTACATCTCCAGCCGGTAGACTGAGAGAGTGGTCGCCAGCCGGCCATTCAGCCAGTCGCTCTTGACGCCCCCTTCGTAGAGACGGGTGTGCTGCGGTTCCAGCTGGTTGTTGGGGTCTCCCGGAGTGAACCCGATCAGCTCGCCGCCCACCGGGGTAAAGGTCTTGCTGTAGGAGGCGTAGAACGCATGCTCCTCAAGGGGATTCCATACCAGGCCGAGGCGCGGACTCAGGCTGGTGACCGAAAGGGTCTCCTCCTTGTTGAGGTCGTTGCGGCGGCTGGTGACGGTGAAGTCATCGCGACGTAGCCCACCCACCAGATGCCAGTCGCCCAGGCTGAGCTGATCCTGCAGATAGATGCCGTTACCACGTACCTTGTGGTTGGCATCGCTGGAGAGCTTCATCGGGCCGTTGTAGCTGGGCAGCGAGCCCGGGTCATAGAGGTTGCCGGGCGCAATGGGGGCGGCATTCTGATAGAGCTTGGGCGTGCGTGCCTGCCAATCCTGTTCCAAACCGATCAGCAGACGATGCTCGACGGGGCCGCTTTGCAGCTGGCCTTCTACCTCGGTGTTGCTGATCAGGTTTTTGGCCTTCAAATCCTGCTGCCAGCGAGAGCGGGTCACCTTGTCCCCTTTCACGCTGGTGACATAGGTGTTGTCGAACTGGCTGTCGAGGGTGGTGTAAGCGAGCTGCTGGCGCAGTTGCCACTGATCGTTGATATCCCAGGAGAGGCGGGAGCGGGTCGATTGCGCCACATCGTCGATGAAGTCGCGGCTGGTGTCGCTGTAAACATACTCTCGTGGCACATCAGCCGGTCGGCCATTGACGCCGGGGATGCCGCGATCCGGCGTGCGGTTGTGCTCGTTGCGCTCGAACTGCACCAGCCAGTTGAGGTTGTCGCTGATCTCCCAGTTGGCTGACGGTGCCAGCAGGGTGCGCTTGCCGGTTACTCCGTTGCGGAAACTATCTTTATCCTCCTGCGCCATGTTGAGGCGCAGTTGCAGCTGCTCGCTCGCTTCACCATTGAGGTCTGCGGCCAGCCGCTGAGTGTCGAAACTGCCGACCCGGGCTGTGACGCTGGAGGCCTGTCCCTTTTGCGGTGTCTTGCTGACCCGGTTCACTATGCCGCCCGTGCTGCCACGGCCGTAGAGTACGGCTGCCGGCCCTTTCAATACCTCGACCCGCTCGATATTGCCGAGATCGCGGGTGTACTGCATGTCATCGCGAAATCCGTCGAGATAGAAGTCGTTGCTGGCGCTGAAGCCGCGGATATTGACCCCGTCGAAGCGGGTATCACCGCTGGCGTTGACCCCGGGAATGCCGGCCAGAGCTTCGCTCAGGGTGGGTTGGCCGAAGGCAGTCAGCTCGCTTGCCTTGACGCTGTCGATGGCTTGCGGAACCAGTTTTGCCGGCGTGCTGGTGCGGGTCGCTGTCGCGACCTCCTCGTGCTGGCTGCGCTTGCCGACGACCGTCATGGTCTCATCGGCGGCCTGGGCATGAAGGGCTGTACCGAACAGTGCCAGCGAGATGAGGGTTCTGCGAAAGTGAGGGTGCTGCATATTCAATTTGACTCTTGAAGGTGCGGCCTGATGGCCTGAACTTGTTGATTTAATTGTAATTAGCATCTGCCCCGAAAAATCGGGATGCCAATGATATTGATTTCCATTTGTATGGCAAGGCGAAAATGGAGGTGTGTAGAGGAAGATAAGCGCGGGTGATGGGGTGGCGAGTTGTGCGAGGAGACTGGCCCGCAAGGGGCGGGCCGGAGAACGGAATTACTGGGTACGCAGCAACCAGCGGGTCGCAGGCAAGGTAGCCAGCAGGCGATAAGCAAGCAGTGAGGCGCCCAGCAGCAGTGGCACCTTGACCAACTCCCATAAAATGGAAGCGTTCTGCGGGCCAAAGGTGCAGATCCATACCACCAGCATCATGTGCAGACAGTAAAGGCCCAGCACCTTGGGGGATTGGCGGGCGAGCCAGCTTCCCTTGCCCCAGTCAGGATGGGCCAGCAACAGGCCAAAGAGGCCGACGGCCCAGGGCACGGAACCGAGCAGAAAATCGTGGCGAGTCAGCGGGATACCGGCAAAGGTGCGCAGAACGCAGGCTTCCAGCCCATAGAGCGCGAGGCCACCCAGCAGTAGCCACCATCCGCTGCGGGCCGACGGTTGCCACTGCTGCTGGCGCAAGCGGGCCCCCATTGCCACAAACAGCAGGGAGAAGAAGGGGCCGTTACGGGTGAGCAATAGCCACTCCTCTCCCTGCAATGGTTTGGCATAGGAACCACCGAGCAGCGCCAGCAGGTAGAGCCCGGCACCCAGCATGAGTGCGAATCCCGGCTTGCCAAGCCACTGGCAAAACGCCAGCAGGGTGACCGCCAGGATCAGTGCCGGCAGAAACCAGAGGTGGATCATGCCGCCGACCAGCCAGCGATTGACCGTATCTCCGAGCTGGAACTGCCACTGTGCGTTGAGGGAGTTCAGATAACCCTGTTCGATGGCATTCAGCGGATTGAAGGGCACCAGCAGGTAGACGAGGCTCCAGACCAGCCAGAGCTGGAGCAGGGGGCGGCAGTAACGCCATGCCACGCTCATCGGTGCTCCAGCACTCAGCTTGGGTTGCAGAAAATAGCCGGCACAGAGGAAAAACAGCGGTACGGCAAAGCGGCAGAGCTGGTTGATGATGCCGCTGAGCCAGAGGTAGCTCTCGCTACCCCACAGCGTGGGGTCGAAGGGGTGAGCGAAAGGGGATACGTGAATGGTCATCACGGCCAATATGGCGATTACCCGCCCACACTCGATACTGGATATGCGCATATTGCTGGCTCGAGGTTACAGGGTTGAGCCAGCACGCTAAAAGTGTGGTGTTTGATTTACAACTCATTGATTCCGTTAATGTGAATCACGCTATTGAGCGGTTACATTTCGTAACGGGGTGGTGGAGAGGGTTACTTGGGGTGTGATCTGGCCCCCGTTTGCGGTGGCCATGGCCAGCATGAAAAAAGCGAGGCAGGAGCCTCGCTTTTTGAGTTTGCAGGATCGATTATTCGCGCAACATGGCGCTCTGGTTGGCTGCCAGGGTTGTTCTGCCAGAGCTCTCCAGCCAGGTTTTGATCCGCTTGGCATCGGCCACCCTGTCGTTGGTGGTTTCGGCGTTCAGCAGCACCATGATCACCGGCTCGTTGTTCACCCTGGTACCCAGCACCAGACAACGACCCGCTTCGCGGATATAGCCGGTTTTGGAGAGGGTAAATTCCCACTGACCCTCGCGAACCAGCCGGTTGGAGTTGCGATAGTGAAGCTGGCTCTTGTTGGTTCGCACATAGCTCTGATCGTCGGTGGAGTATTGACGGATCAGCGGATAGGCAGCGGCGGCTGCCGCAAGCTTGGCCAAGTCCTGGGCGGTAGAGACATTGCGCGGGTTGAGGCCGGTGCTGTCGGCATAGTGGGTGTTCCACATCCCCAGCATGCGAGCCTTGGCATTCATCGCCTCGACGAAGGCGCGCAGACCGCCCGGGTAGTTGCGTCCCAGCGCTGAGGCGGCACGGTTCTCCGACGACATCAGGGCGATATGGAGCATCTCGGCCCGGCTCAGTTTCGAACCGATGGCCAGACGTGAACCTGTGCCCTTGATACGATCAACGTCCGCATTGGTGACGGTGAGGGTTTCATTGAGGCGCTGGTTGGCGTCCAGTACCACCAGCGCGGTCATCAGCTTGGTGAGAGAGGCGATGGGCATCACCCGATTGCCGTTGTGCTCGGAGAGCACTTCGCCGGTTCTGTGGTTGGCGACAACAAAAGCGGCCGAATTGAGGTTGGGAATATCCCTTCGCTCCAGAAAGCTGTGATTGCTGCTGGCGGAAAAGGGGTTGGCGTGGGCACTGTCCATAGCGGCCGGCAGCATTACTGCGCCAAGCAACAGGGGAAGAAGGAAACGCATCATCATGATCTGCTCTACCGGACAAAAAAACAGGGATATCTCGGTAAGTTATATGTCGTGAATTGGCGCTTCACAATGATTCTCACCTTGATATTGATAATTTGCTGCGTTGTAACCGTTAAGGCCCTGACTTGAGTATCCAAAAAGGTCTCTTTGAAGTCTCTTAACAGGCCGTTTTAGCTGATGTTAAAGGAAAAAACGGGGCCCGAAGGCCCCGCTGACTATCAGGATAAAATGGCCGATCAGTGGGCATCTTCCTGCTTGATTTTGAACCGCATGGCGATGATGACGAACAGTACCGGGCCTATGATGGTCCAGACGCCGGTCGAGATGTCACCAGAGATAAAGGGTGCGACCACGGTAAAGACGTTGCCGAATGCCACCAGGATCAGGCTGACAATGGTAGCCAGTAGTACCGAGCGCGAGCTCTTGAAGAAGATCAGATCCTTCTCCAGTGCCGGGTTGTGACGATAGCGATACCAGGCGTAGATGAGGAACATGTAGGGCAGGGTCATGCCGACGTTGGTCATGGTGATGATCAGTTCATAGAGGGCGGCTGCCCCTTCCGGATTGATCAGGGTGAAGATGGATTTGGCAGCGATGAAGATGCAGACCACCCAGGCCTGAACCTTGAGGGCCTCGACGCGAACGCCATTCTGGTTTTCACGCTGAAAGCGCTCCGGCCAGAAGTAGCTGGGGGTGCCGGTGATAAACTGGCGCAGCGGTGCGTAGGAGAGGGCTATAAAGGCGCCCAGATAGCTCAGGAACATGCCAAGGCCGGCAAAGCGCATGAAGATCTGGCCCAGCCACTCGCCACCCAGATGACGACCCAGCTCCAGCATGATGATGAAGAGGGCTGAGAGCGAGGTGATCCCCTCGGCCGGGAAATCGCTCCAGCGCATGATGGAGCCGACCGCCAGAAAGCCGATGATGTAGCAGAGCACGATGAAGGCGCCGGAGAGGAAGATGCCACGCTTGAGGTCACGCTCGGGATCTTCCAGCTCGTCAGCCACACCGGCCATCGCCTCGACGCCACCGTAGGCAAAGATGGCGAATACCATGAAGCCGAGGAAGGGGATGATGTCGTTGAAGGCGGCATTTGGGGAAGAGGTCAGCGATGCCTCGGTGAAGGGTTCCTGCAGGGTCATGCCGCTCACGGTGAAGGTCAGGACGCCGCCAACCAGCAACAGCACGTTGAGGGCTACGACTGAGAGGCCGCCGATGGCTGCTACCTTGGCGAAGCGAGCGCTGCCGAAGGTGATGAGTTTGGTGACGATGGCCACCAGCGCAATGGCAACGACGCCCAGAATGAAAGGGCCAAAGTCGATGCCGGTGCCCAGAGTGACCGGGATAACGGTGATATCGCGGCCAAACAGCATGAAGGAGAGGGGCACCCACATGGAGAGTGCCTTGCCGAACATCCAGATGACGTAGGAGGCGAACCACATGGTCAGCCCGATAAAGGCGTAACGGGTCGAGACCGAGTGGCGCATCCAGGTAAAGATGCCGCCAGCCTCTTTGCGAAAACCGGTACCGAACTCAATCATCATCAAGATGAAGGGGATGAAAAAGAATAGACCGCCGACCACGAACATCGGAATGGCGGCATATCCCATGCGGTAGAAACCGATCCCGATATTAGTAACGCCAAATACCGATGTGAGTATCATCAATATAAAGGCACCCAATTTCAGCTTTTTTGCTGACATATAAAACTCCCTGCTGGTGCAGCATTTTAAATAATCAAAAATTAAACATATCAAGCTGGATAAATTAATTATCCGGAGTGCATCAGCCTGTCGCGGTACGACAGGCACAAACGTTCAGCCACAGATCGGTTGGTGGCCGCAAATCACTGTTTGACGAACCTGCATGGTGAATGCCATGGAGAGAAGGGGTGGTGCTGCCAAGCATTGAATGGACGCAATTTTATCATTAACGGCATCGAATTGGTAAGTTAGCCATATGGTTCTCAATCATATCGAAATAGCAATGCCAGTTAATTAATACGTTGCGGATGTAATCATTTACGATTGTGGCACATCTATTTTTTGCTCGATATCCACGAATAGATAAACGCATAGTCTGTCGACAGATTTAAAAGCAAATGAAAATTGATTCTCTTATCCGAGGCGAGTCAGCAGCACGCCACCGGTAATAATGGCGGCTGCAGTCAGGCGGACCCGACCCAGCGGTTCTTTCAGCAGCCAGACCGAGAGCAGCATGGCAAACAACACGCTGCTCTCGCGCAGGGCGGCAACCACGCCGATGGGGGCCTGAGTCATGGCCCAGATGACGATGCCGTAGGCGATCAGGGACATGGCTCCTCCTGTCGCGCCTGCTGCTGCATGCCGGCGGATTTGGCGCCAGGTGTTGCGCTTCTGGTGGGCGATCAGTACCAGCAACATTACCAGACCGGTACAGGCGAACAACCAGAGGGTATAGCGCACCGGCTCGCCGCCAGCCCGGGCGCCGGCCCCATCCGAGAGGGTATAAGTCGCGGTAAACATGGCGGTGATCAACGCCGCCCGAACTGCTTTGCTGCCAAGGCGTTGCTGCCCCCCTCGCCAGGCCATCAGCAAGACTCCCATGATCAGCACGCAGGCGCCGACGATACCGCCGTAGCCCGGATAGTCGCCGAGCAGCATGGCACTTAACACCATGGCGAGCAGCGGGGCGCTGCCGCGGGCGAGCGGATAGATCTGGCCAAAGTCGCCCTGATTGTAGGCATGACTGAGAAAGAGGCAGTAACCGGTGTGGAGCAAAATCGAGAGGCCTAGCCACGGCAGTTCAGCCTGTGATGGCAACCCCATTGGCAGCAGGGCGACTGCGGCAATCAACCCGGAGAAGAGGGCGACCAGCGAAATGCCGACCAGTCGCTCCTCACCGATTTTGACAAGGGCATTCCAGCTGGCATGGAGCAGGGCTGCCAGCAGCACGGCAAAGAAGACGGTGGTACTCATGGGTGGTGCCTCGAATCCGGGAGCAGATATCATACCCGACCGGCACCTGCTGTGCCGGGATCTCCATCAAGGGATTGGTTGGGCGGGCTCTGTTATTGCCCGCTTTGGCGCAGTTTACCGAGGGGGCCCAGCACCAGCTTGGGGTTGGCATCGAACTTCAGGGCAATATCCTGCAGCGGGATGCCCTGCTGGTTGAGGTGGATAATATCGGCGGCCATCTTGCCCAGCAGTTTGTAGCTGCTGATGGTACCGACAGTGCAGCCGTGCTGGACGAAGAGCTCGGCGCTGCAGATGGTGGGGATGCCCGCTTCGTTCAGGGCGCTCAGCAGACGGGGAGCGATGGAGAGCAGGTAGCTGTCTGCCGCCAGAAAGACGATGTCGTTTTTGGCATCTCCTTGCAGTCGCTTCAGCTCGCTGTCGAGCCGCTTGGGATCCGGGGCAATCCGCCAGGGGACCACCTGCCAGTCGTAGCGTCTGGCCTCGGAGATGAGCATGTCGGTGACGAGGCGGGTGTTCTGCTCCCGCGGGTTGAAGGGGACGAGGAGCCGTTTACCGGCGGGCAGGTACTTGCTGGCATTGGCCAGCTGCAGCGCCATCGGCACCATGTTGCTGGTGCCTGCCACCATCTTGTTCAGGTTTTTGTCCTTTGCCAGAAAACCGGCACCTGCCGGATCCGAGACCACGCTGAAGATGAGGGGTTTGCGATCGGCCAGCAGACTCTTGGTCATGGCGGTGGCAGTGGTGCCGAAGGTATAGATGTAGTCGTAGCTGGCCAGCTTGGGCTCAATTTGCTGGCGCAGCATGGCCGCCAGAGTGGCGCGATCCTGCGTTGCATCGAAGGTGGTGAAGGTGGGTTGATAGCCAAGGCGCAGCAGCTCTTCGCGAAAACCGGCTTCGGCCGCAGTCTCGCCGCGCCAGAGCACCATGGCGATCGAGAGTGCATGTGCCGGCAGAGCCAGCAAAAGCAGGAGTGCTGCAAGCTGTTTTAACATCATCCAGCCTCGTTTCGTACAAACATCACCTGTTGAGCCTAGGCCAGTTTGCCGCTGCGTGAACAAAGCAAAAAGCGCGATGGCATGCCATCGCGCTTTTGGTATCCATCCTGACCCGATTAGAAGTCGTAACGGGCAGCCAGCTGGAAGTCATCCTTGTTGGCGGTCGCAGAACCGGCCACGCTGTCCAGATTGTTGATGCGGTACTCGCCGATGACGCGCAGGTTCTTGTTGAACTTGTACTGGGCGCCCAGGGTGTAGTAGTCCACGTTGTCCTTCTTGACGCCCGCCTTGTCCTGCTCCTGCTTGTTCCACAGTGCCATCAGACCGAAGCCGTTCTCGAAGTTGTAGCCCAGCGCGGCTTCCCAGCCGGTGTGGTCGGTGCCGGTGGCCAGGAAGTCGCTGCCGTCGGCATAGCTGAGGGCGGCGTAGGCGGCCTTGTTGTCGTACTTGGCAGAGATGATCCACAGTTTGGCGTCACTCTCGCCGCTCTTGTCGCGGATGCCGACGTTGTAGGCAGTACCCAGCGACAGATTGAACGGGAAGGTATAGGCCACGGCAGCACCGTAGGCGGCGTCGCTATCCTTGCTGGTGGTCTGTTCGGTATCGCCGCCGTCGAACTTGTAGCTGGTGTCGAGCTGGAAGCCGTTGAACAGACCGGAGTATTTCAGCACGGAACCGGCACGGTTGGTGGCGAAGGTGTCGGTCTTGGCACCCAGCGCATCGTTGCCGTAGCCATCGGAGAGGGATACGTCGGTCCAGTCAGCCAGGAAGCCGGGAGCCCCTTTCTGACGGCCGAAGGTGACGCTACCCCAGTCTGCACCCACACCGGCAAAGGCCAGACGGGTACGCAGGTTGTCGGAGTTCTCGCTGATGGTCTTCTCGCTGTCGTTGATATACATCTGCACTTCGTACTGGGCCAGCGCTTTCAGACCGCTCTGGATCTGGGTTTCGGCCTTGGCCCCGAAGCGGACAAACTGGTTGGCGCCCTGCTTGGCACTGTAATCCTGAGTGCCGTTAGGGTGGGTGGCATCGACGCCTTCTTTCTTGTCACCGAAGAACTGACCGGCATAGATGCGGCCATAGAGATCCAGCAAAGAGGTGTCGTTTTTATACACTTCAACGGCTTGAGCCTGGAAGGCGGCAGTCAGCGCTAGTGCCACTACAGTCAGCTTTTTCATCTTAATCCCTTGTGTTGCAAGCTTTTGTTTGGAAGACGGGGCCATCCTAGGGAGGGGGGATGACAGCGGGGTGACAGTTGGATGAAGAGTCGATGGCAGTTGGATTGCAATTGGATGAATTGGCTACATTTATGCACCTGTCAGCTACTTTTGTGCGCAAAGGTTTGCCCTTGTGGTAGAATGCCGCCCGTTTTCGAGCTCCATAGGTTGGATATGCGATGAGACGTGAACTGGCAATCGAGTTTTCCCGAGTGACGGAAGCGGCTGCACTGGCTGGCTACAAGTGGCTCGGACGTGGTGACAAGAATATCGCCGATGGGGCGGCCGTTGCGGCCATGCGCCACATTCTCAACCAGATCGAGATCGATGGTGAGATTGTGATCGGCGAAGGTGAAATTGATGAAGCGCCGATGCTCTACATCGGCGAGAAGGTCGGTACCGGGCATGGCGACGCGGTGGATATCGCGGTCGATCCCATCGAGGGTACCCGCATGACCGCCATGGGTCAGGCCAATGCGCTGGCTGTGCTGGCGGTGGGCGACAAGGGCTCCTTCCTGAAAGCGCCAGACATGTACATGGAAAAGCTGATCGTCGGCCCCAAAGCCAAAGGCGCCATCGACTTGAATCAGGCTCTCGAGCTGAACCTCAAGGCCGTGGCCAAGGTGCTGGGCAAGCCGCTCTCCCGTCTGACCGTCATTACCCTGGCCAAGCCGCGTCATGACAAGGCGATCAAGGAGATGCAGGGGCTGGGCGTGCGCGTTTTCGCCATTCCCGATGGTGACGTTGCCGCCTCCATCCTCACCTGTCTGCCGGACAGCGAAGTGGACATGCTGTACGGCATTGGCGGCGCACCGGAAGGGGTAATCTCCGCTGCGGTGATCCGCGCGCTGGATGGCGACATGCAGGCCCGTCTGGTGCCGCGTCACCGGGTCAAGGGCGACAGCCCCGAGGTGATCGCGCTGGGCGAGCAGGAGATTGCTCGCTGCGAAGCGCTCGGCATCGACGTCAACAAGGTGCTCAAGTTGGAAGACATGGCGAAGAATGACAACGTCATCTTCTCCGCCACCGGCATCACCAAGGGTGATTTGCTGGACGGCATCACCAGCGATGGCGTGATGGCGACCACCGAGACCCTGCTGATCCGTGGTAAATCCCGCACCATCCGCCGTATCAAGTCGATCCATTACCTTGAGCGCAAAGACAGCGTGGTTCGCGACATCATCCTGTGATGATGGCTCTGCCCGCGATGCGGTAGTGAATCAAGCCCGATCGCCTCGCGGTCGGGCTTTTTGCTGCTTGCCCTCTACGTTTGTCATCTGGCCTGGGCTATGGTGGCAGAGAGTCCGACAGTGCAGGTTGAGCCTGTGACAGGAGTGGGTTGTATGGAGTGTCGTTCCGGTTGCGGTGCCTGTTGCATCGCTCCCAGTATCAGCAGTGCCATCCCCGGCATGCCTGATGGCAAACCGGCTGGCGTCCCCTGCATCCAGCTTGATGCGCGACTTGGCTGCAAGATCTTCGGCCAGCCAGAGCGGCCGGCGGTATGTGGCGGCTTTCGTCCGATGGTGGATGTGTGCGGTAGCCACCGCGCCGAGGCCATCTGGCTGATTGGCGAGCTGGAGCGGCTCACCACCTGACGAGGGCTGGGCAAAGAGATAAAAAAGAGGCCGCATTGTGCGGCCTCTTTGTCTTTTTGCTGTTTGCAGTCTGAGGATCAGATCCCCGCCAGATCCAGCGCCTGACGGTAGTACTCGTTGGCCTTGTTGGTAAGGCGGCGCTTGTCCATCACCTGACCGAGCGCGTGGTAGACGGCGGCACTGGGCGCCTTCTCCACCTGCTGTTCCAGCAACTTCTGGGCCTCGTCCAGCTGGCCGGCCAGCAGATAGAGTTGGGCCAGCGCGTTGTCGACCTCCGGCTGCCCCTGCTGTTTTTGCAGCAGTGCCAGCAGCGGCTGGTAGTTGTCGAGTTTCAGCTTGGGCAGACGGCTCAGCAGCTGCGGAATGACCTGCTTGCGCAGCGCCTCCTGCCAGAGGCTGGCCGCTTCGCTGTCGGCACCCAGCCCGCGCAGCAGATCGCCGTAGCTGGCCAGCAGCTCAGGTTCGAGGCGCAGTTTGCGCGGCAGCTCCTGCCACACCGCCTTGAGGGTCTCCAGATTGCTCGCTGCCTGCTGCAGACGGCCATTCCACGCCTGTTGCAGCAGCTCCTCTTCCTGTTTCGGGGTCAGCTTGCCCACCTTGTGCAGGATGGGGATAAGGTCGCACAGGGCCGCCCAGTCGTGGCGGGCCAGATGCACCTGACGCAGCTGATCCAGCACCATGGGATGGCGCGGGTTGAGGGCGTAGACCGACTCCAGCATCGCCAGCGCCGTGTCATACTGGCCCTGTTCGATCTGCAGCTGGGTCTGGGTCAGGGTGAGCGCGAGCTCGGCCTTGGGATTCTCCTCCTGCGCTTTTTGCAGGTATTGATCACGGCGGACATCGTCACCGCGCGCTTGGGCCGCTTTGGCAGCGCTCAGGTAGTTGAGCAGCGGGGTGTCGCTGTTGCTGGCGCCCTTGAGCATCAGCTTTTCGGCCTGGCTGTAGTGACCTTCGGCCATGGCCAGGGTGGCGGCCACGGTTTGTTGGTTGGCCTTGCGACGACGACGGGAGCCGTACCAGCCGAGGGTCTTGCGGCGCAGGCCGAACACCCTGCCCAGCAGCCACTCGACGATAAGCAGCGCGCCGTAGAACAGCACAGCCAGGATCACCGCGCTGGTGACGGAAGATTCGATGGTGTAGTTGCCGAGTGCAATCAGGACATAGCCCTTGTTGCCTGACGCCTGCGGGCCGAAGATCAGCCCTGCGACCATGACGGCAACCAGAATGATAATGCGGATCATAGTGCCCCCTTAGCTGCTGGCCAGAATGCGTTGCAGGCGTTCGGTCAGCACCTGCTCCAGCATCGCCTGGGTCTTGAACTGCTCCGGATAGCTGATCTGGATCTGCTCGCCCTTGAGCTTGTCGAGCTCACCCTGCATGTAGTGGGTGGCGCTGTTGTCGGTATCGAAGTACTGGGTCAGCCAGCGCTGAGCCTTGTCGATGCTGTCCTCATAGAGGGACTGCTGTTCGCGGTAGACGGCGAGTTGCGCCTGCAGCAGCTTGGTCTTGAGGTTCTCGCGCAGGAAAAATTCCTGCTGTGGCGAGAGCAGGGCCTCCACGGCGCCATCGCGGCGACGGATGGTGATGAAGTTTTCGGTGAACTTGACCCAGTTCTTCTTCAGGTTGCTCTCCCACTCGTCAGGATTGGTGCTGACCGCCTGATCCTGCTCTTGTTTGGCTTCCGGCATGTTGACGGCGGAGAGCGGGAGCAGCTCGATCTGGTCTTCGAGGGCGGCAAGCTTGAGAGTA
The DNA here is from genome assembly GCF_963878195.1 of Aeromonas sp. HMWF016. Lineage (NCBI taxonomy): Bacteria > Pseudomonadati > Pseudomonadota > Gammaproteobacteria > Aeromonadales > Aeromonadaceae > Aeromonas > Aeromonas sp. HMWF016. The sequence continues at coordinate 187,756 of NZ_CAWNWX010000082.1, read as the reverse complement.
AGCCCTTCACGGTCGATGCGCGGCATCCCCTTGAGCTTGGTGATATCTTCGGCCAGTGCCTTGCGGATCGGCATCAGGCTGGGGTCGTTGAGGGCGGCAATGCGCTCGTCGGCGTTACCGAGTAGGGTGATGGCAGAGACGAGGTCATGTTCCAGCCAGAGCTTGCGGCCCGCCATGCGTACCAGATACTCGGATTCGGCCAGCATCCAGTCGTTGGGGCGCTTGTCGTTCAGATCCAGTACCCGGTTCTGCAGCCCCTGCATCTCGCCCTGCAGCCGTTGCTGGGTCTGGCCCAGAGCGGCCAGTTGTTCGGCATCCTTGCTGTTGCTCTGGTCAATCTTGCTCATGGCGCTGGCCAGCTGCTGCTTGAGCTGGGCCAGTTCGGCCTGCTGGGCCACCGCATTCTGGTGACCATGCAGATAGAGACCACCGGTCAGGCCAAGGGCCAGCAGGATGGCGACCCCTCCCAGAACGGCACCGGAGCGGCTCTTGCTGCCATTGACCACCGCGGTCGGCTGGGGGGTGACCTGGGATTCTTGTTGTGCTGTCATTCCATCTTCCTCAGTTCCAGTGCGGCCATCAGGGCCTGGTTGGATGCACCTTGGGCAATCGTGATATGGATAAAGCCCGCAGCGCTGGCCATCTCGGCCACGCGCGGACTGGGGACCACCAGCAGGCGGTCAAAAAGCCAGGGCTGCTGGCTGGCGGGAACCAGCTCCAGCAGGCGTTGCAACAGTTCACCACTGGTGATGAGCAGGCTGTCGAGTCCGGCTGCCTGCCAGTGGCTGGTCAATGCTTCCCCGTCAAACTCGGGGTAGTGGCGCTCGTAGGCGGCACAATAGTGCACCAGAGCACCGCGTGAGGCCAGCGTGCTGGCGATGAGATCCCGCCCTCCATTGCCGCGCAGGATCACTACCCGCTTACCGCTCACCTGTTGCAGTTCGGGCAGGGCCAGCAGTCCCTCGCTGCGCGGGTCGTCAGGACAGATCGCCTGCACGCCCACCTCGGCAAAGGCATCGGCACTCGCCTGACCCACTGCGAAGTACTCAATATGTGGCCAGGTCAGACCAGTTTGCAACAGAAAATCGTGTGCAAAATGAACGGCATGGATGCTGACGGCGATAACGATGTCAGCGTCTTGCAGCATGTCGGCCAAGCGGGGGAGGTCGCTGCCCGCGACCGTTTCCAGCAGCGGGCAGCAGAGTGGTGCATGACCGTGCCGGCGCAGCAACTGCGCCAGCTCGGTGGCCTGGGCGGCCGGACGCACCACCAGCGGGATCATGTGCGGTAGACCTCGGCCAGGATTTCGTCGGCGCCAGCTGCCAGCAGGCGCTGTGCCAGCGTCTCTCCCAGCGTTTCGCCTTCGCTCACCGGGCCGCGTATTTCGTCGCGGATGACGCGGGTGCCATCCGGGCTGCCCACCAGACCGCGCAGCCAGATCTGCTCGCCCTCGACCAGTGCATAGGCACCGATAGGAACCTGACACCCCCCTTGCAGGGCGCGGTTCATGGCTCGCTCGGTCAGCACCCGGGCGCGGGTCTCGGCGTGCTCCAGCGGCGCCAGCAGGGCGTGTAGCTCATGATCGTCGAGGCGGCATTCGATGCCGACAGCCCCCTGACCGTTGGCTGGCAGGCTCTGCTCCGGCTCGATAAAGGCGGTGATGCGGTGCGCCATCTCCAGTCGTTTCAGACCGGCGGCCGCCAGAATGATGGCGTCGTATTCACCGGCATCGAGCTTGGCGAGGCGGGTGTTGACGTTGCCGCGCAGATCCCGGATCACCAGATCAGGGCGGGCTGCGCGCAGCTGGCACTGGCGGCGCAGGCTGGAGGTGCCGACCACGGCCCCTTGCGGCAGCTCGGTAATGGCTTTGAAGCGGTTGGAGACGAAGGCATCGCGCGGATCTTCCCGCACGCAGATGGTGTGCAGACCGAGCCCCTCGGGGAACTCCACCGGCACGTCTTTCATTGAGTGGACGGCGATGTCGGCACGTCCTTCCAGCATGGCGGTCTCCAGCTCCTTGACGAACAACCCCTTGCCGCCCACTTTGGCCAGCGGAGTATCGAGGATCTTGTCACCCTGAGTGCTCATCGGTACCAGTTCGACCTGCAACTCTGGATGCAGGGCTTCAAGCTGGTCTTTTACAAAGTTGGCCTGCCACAGGGCCAGCGGGCTCTTGCGAGTGGCAATTTTCAGGGTTCGGGCTGCCATATCAATCAGTTGTTTCATTTTTAGAAGGAAATCGATATTACCACCCTTTGCCCGGGCTTTCATGGCGGAGCCGGCAAAAGCGGGCTCAAGCTCAAAAATGGAGGCTGAAAATGATTTTCATTAAGTTGAAGCGATTGATTAATTCATTGAAATTATTGAAATTTAACCGTTTCTCCTGATACTTCCTGTGGTCGTACCAGAAATAATCCGGTGATTCGCTGTCGGCTTGTTTACCACTGCTGTTTGCATTGTTAACATGATCACACTTTTTTGACGTATCCCGCTTTTGGTGCGTCATTTTCACCTTGGTGATAGGCAGGGCATTGCTGGAAAAACTCGACACGCTGGTTGCGCGTTATGACGGGATTACCCGTCTCAAGACGCAACGGGCGCTGGGCCTCATGAGTCGCTACGGGCAGCAGGTATTTCAACTGCTGCCGGTCATGCTGCACTTCAATCATCCCCTGTTGCCTGGCTATGTCTCCGGTGATGTCCCTCATGGCATCTGGAGTTTCAGCACCACCCCGGAACAGCAAGCCTTCATCGATGACCTCTGCCAGAATGCCAATTGCCTGAACGGGCTTGCGACCCATGATCGAGCCATTCAAGGGCTCTACTCCATGGGCAGTACCTCCTCCATCGGTCAGTGCTGTCACTCGGATCTCGATATCTGGGTCTGCCACGTAGCCGGCTTGTCGCAGGCGCGGCTCGATCTGCTGGAGCAGAAGTGCCAGCAACTCTCCAAGTGGGCGGAACAGCGCGGGGTCGATCTCAACTTCTTCCTGATTCCGGAAGACAAGTTCCGCCAGACCAATGATGCCGAGATGCAGGGGGAGAGCTGTGGCAGCGCCCAGCACCTGCTGCTGCTCGACGAGTTCTACCGCAGCGCCATGCACATCGCCGGCAAGCGGCTTATCTGGTATCTGGTGCCCGTCGAATATGACGACCACTACGACGAGTATGTGAACGGGCTGTTCGAGAGCGGCCAGCTCGATCAGGATGACTGGCTCGATCTGGGCAGTTTTAACCGGATCCCGGCCGAGGAGTATTTCGGCTCGGCCCTGTGGCAGCTCTACAAGGGGATCGACTCTCCCTATAAAGCCGTGCTCAAGTCGGTACTGATGGAAGCCTACTCCCACGAGTACCCCAATACCCGCCTGCTCTCGATGATTGGCCGCGACTGGTTCCAGCACAACGAGGGGATGCACTACCGGCTCGACAACTACTGCCTGATGCTGGACAAGGTGACCAACTACCTCAAGTCCATCGGCGACATGGCGCGGCTCGATCTGGTGCGTCGCTGCTTCTACCTCAAGGTGTGCGATGGCCTAAGCCACCCGAAGGACGATCATTCTCCCGAGTGGCGTCGCGAGCAGATGAGCCAGCTGGTCTCTTACTGGGGCTGGAGTCAGGAGAAGTTATACCACCTCGATCACCGCCATGAGTGGAAGGTCGAAGAGGTGAAGATCGCCCATGCCGAGTTGCTGGAAGCCCTGATGCAGAGCTACCGCAACCTGATCCAGTTCGCCCGCCGCAACAACATCAGCGAGTCGATCAACCCGGAAGATATCGGCATCCTGTCGCGCAAGCTCTATGCCGCTTTCGAGAGCCTGCCGGGCAAGGTGCAGCGGGTGAACCTCAAGATCGCGCCGGATCTGAGCGAGCCGGATCTCAGCTTCGTGCAGGTGCCGCACGGTCGGCTCAACCGCGCTGGCTGGTATCTCTACAAGCATTCGCTGGAGCCGGTGGACATCATTGGCCGCGCGCCGCTCGAGTTTAACGGTTACATCAGCAAGCTGGTCTCCTGGGCCTATTTCAACGATCTGCTGACGCCCCAGTCGCGGGTGCACCTGTTCAATCAGGGGTCGGATCTGCACATCGACAATCTGCACCAGTTCTGTCGCGATCTCTCAGGCTGCTTCCCCGAGAAGTACCCGCTTGCTACCAACCTGGCGCTCAGTCGGCCGTGCGAGATCCGTCAGCTCTCCATCTTCCTCAACCTGGAGATGGATCCGACCAGCCACTGGGTTGGGCAGGTAATCGAGTTCGATGCCAACACCGTGGATGTCTTCTCGTTTGGTCGTAATCAGGAGTGTCTGGTCGGCTCGGTGGACCTGGTCTATCGCAACTCCTGGAGCGAGATCCGTACCCTCCATTTTCAGGGGGATGAGGCGGTGGTCGATGCCCTCACCACCATTCTCGGCAAGATGCATCAGGATGCCGCCGCTCCCGAGATGATCGAGGTGTTCTGCTACAGCCAGCACTTCCGCTCTCTGGTGCGCTCCCGCTTCCAGACGCTGGTGGCGGAGTGTATCGACCTGCGCCTGGCCCGCGACAAGCAGCAGTTGGTCAAGACCATGGCGCTCGGCCGCGAGAAGTACGGCATCTTCTTCGAACGGCGCGGGGTGTCGGTGAAGAAGCTGGAGAACGCCATCGACTTCTACCGCCACATCTCCCACAACAAGCTGGATCACCTGCCGCTGCGGCTCGACAAGACCCACAGCCAGCATTTGCCGAGTATCGTCGATGCCTATGCCAGCGAGGGGTTGGTGCAGTTCTTCTTCGATACCCGGGATGCGGGCACCAACATCTATATCCTCGATGAGGCGAACCGGGTCGAGATCTACCAGCACTTTGCCGGCAACAAGGATGAGCTGGTCTCCGGCGTAAACCGCTTCTACACCTCCAATCACGAGCGCTTCAGCGACGACGGTCAGTTCATCAACTTCAACCTGCCCCAGTACTACGAGATAGTGCAGCACAATGGCGAGCTGGCGGTTATTCCCTACCGCAGCCAGGGGGCGGGGCGTGAACAGATACCGCCGACCCGCGATGTGGGTTAGCCGCTGCGGATTGAGAGCCCAGCAATAAAAAAGGCCTGCAGTTGCAGGCCGTTTGCTTTTGCGCTTGCTCAGGCGCCGAGGCGGGCCAGCAGCCAGCAGCGAATATCGCCCAGCTGCGGGCGGCAGATCTCGTGGCGCATCGGGTACTCGTGCCACTCCGGGGCGAGCCCCATCTCTTCCAGCTGGTTCTTGGCATCCCAACCGAGCGACAGGCTCACCACATCGTCGTAGATGCCGTGCATGTAGCAGATGGGCAGGGTGCGAGCGGCCTCGCTCATTTCGTCTGCCAGCTTGTCGGGGGCGGCCAGATAGGTGGACATGCAGAGCAGGCCCGCCAGCGGCGCCGGATAGCGCAGCGCGGTGAAAGAGGCAATCACTCCGCCTTGGGAGAAACCGGCCAGTACGATCTGTTCGGGAGCAAACCCTTCGGCGACCAGCTGATCCAGCAGAGCGCTGATCTGGCTGGCTGATTCACGGACATGGGACTCCACGGCCCGCTCGGCGGGATCCTCGAAGCTTTTGATGTCGTACCAGCCGCGCATCTTGTAGTCCATGTTGATGGTGATTGGGCGCTCCGGCGCATCCGGCAGCAGGTGACGCACCGGTAAGTTGGCGGGCAGATCCAGCGCATCCACCAGCGGGGCGAGGCCGGCACCGGAATCACCCAGCCCGTGCAGCCAGATCACCGCATAGCGGGCGCCTTGCGGATGGATATCAATCATGGGAACACCACGGGTTCACCAGCCTGAGCGGTGCAGGATTTGCTCAGCAGTGCCTTGAGCTCATGGCCGAAACGGTTGTCGATCCAGGTTGCCCCCTGCAGTTCGAAGTGGAAGCCGTTCTCGCGAGTAGCGACCCAAATCTGGTGCAGCGGCTCCTGCTTGTTGATGATGACCTTGGTCTTGTTCTCGAACACGAGGGTCAGGACACCCCCGTTGCGCTCGCAGTCGATATCCGGATACCCCTCGTCGAGCGTGTCCTCCACATACTGGAAAAAGGCGTCGGTCAGGGCGTGATACTCGTGATCCTTCATCGGTTTATCCTGTTGCTTTTAACAATGTGAGTGCGATTATAGAGGGCCAAAATTTTTTTCGCAGCGAACCATTATGATTACCCAGTTCACCAAGTGTCTGCTTGCTACTCTTCTTTCCCTCGGGTTGGCCGCCTGCGGTCTGAAGGGGCCGCTCTACATGCCGCCTCCCGAGCAACCCCAGAGCCAGAGTACACCGCAAGCGGCACAGCCTGCGACCCCTGCGGCAACCAACGAGGCCGCGCCGCAATAATGCCGCACCCATTCTAGGAAGGAACCGCCCCCTTGGATCACTTTAACTACGATGCCTATGGCCAGCTTCAGGCCGAGCAAACCTCGCTGCAACAGCTTGCCGAGCAGTACGGTACCCCGCTTTATGTCTACTCCCGCGCCACCCTTGAACGTCACTGGCACGCTTTTGACAAGGCCGCGGGCGATATTCCCCATCTGATCTGCTATGCGGTCAAGGCCAACTCCAACCTGGCGTTGCTCAACCTGCTGGCCCGACTGGGGTCAGGGTTTGACATCGTCTCCGGTGGCGAGTTGTCACGGGTGCTGGCGGCGGGCGGCGATCCGCGCAAAGTAGTCTTCTCCGGGGTGGCCAAGAGCGAGGCCGAGATGCGCCTCGCGCTGGAAAAAGAGATCCTCTGCTTCAATCTGGAGTCGGAAGCCGAGCTGGAGCGCCTCAACCGGGTGGCGGGCAGCATGGGCAAAAAGGCGCCAGTATCGGTGCGGGTCAATCCGGATATCGATGCCGGTACCCACCCCTATATCTCGACCGGCCTCAAGCAGAACAAGTTCGGCATCCCCATCGAGCTCGCCCCTGCCATCTATCGCAAGGCGGCTGCGATGGAACATATCGAGATCGTCGGGGTAGATTGCCATATCGGCTCGCAACTCACTGAATTGAATCCCTTTATGGAGGCGGCGGACAAGCTGCTGCGGCTCATCGACGGGCTGGCGGCGGAAGGTATTCATATCCACCATCTGGATGTGGGTGGCGGCCTTGGAGTCAACTACGGTTCCGAGCAGCCACCGCACCCGACCGAGTATGCCGAAGCGCTCAAGCAGAAGCTGGCGGGGCGGGATCTGACCCTGCTGTTCGAGCCGGGCCGCGCCATCGTCGCCAATGCCGGCGTATTGCTGACCCGGGTTGAGTATCTGAAACCGGGCGAGACCCGCAACTTCGCGCTGATTGATGCCGGCATGAACGACATGCTGCGTCCCTCGCTCTATGGCGCCTGGATGAACATCATCGAGGTGGATAGTCGTGCCGGCCATCCCCCTGCGCTCTATGACGTGGTGGGGCCGGTGTGCGAGACCGGTGACTTCCTCGGCAAGGAGCGCACCTTGGCCATCGCCGAGGGTTCGCTGCTGGCGGTGCGCTCGGCCGGTGCCTACGGCTTTACCATGTCATCCAACTACAACACCCGTCCCCGTGCCGCCGAAGTGCTGGTGGACGGTACGCAATCGTTCCTCATCAGAGAGCGCGAGCAGTTGACCGATCTCTGGCGCGGTGAGCACTTGCTGCCTTAAGCTGCTTTTAAAAGTGCCTTGAGCGCGCGCCCAAAAACAGGAACGCACGATGTTGATAGATTTTTCCAAGATGCACGGGCTGGGAAACGACTTCATGGTGGTGGACGGTGTCACCCAGAAGATCTTTTTCAGCAACGACGTCATCAAGAAGCTGGCGGATCGCCACTTCGGGGTCGGTTTTGACCAGCTGCTGCTGGTGGAGCCCCCCTATGACCCCGAGCTCGATTTTCACTACCGTATCTTCAATGCCGATGGCAGCGAGGTGGAGCAGTGCGGCAATGGTGCTCGCTGTTTCGCCCGTTTCGTGCGTCTCAAGGGGTTGATCAACCGGGATCGCATCGCGGTCAGCACGGCGCGCGGTCGCATTGTGTTGCAGCTGGAGGGGGAGAATCAGGTCACGGTCAACATGGGAGTGCCCCAGTTCGAGCCGGGCAAGATCCCGTTTCGGGCCCAGAAGGCGGAGAAGACCTATCTGCTGCGGGCACAGGAGCATACGGTGATGTGCGGTGCCGTCTCCATGGGCAACCCCCACTGCGTCATCGAGGTGCCTTCGGTGGCCGATGCGCCGGTGGCGACTCTGGGGCCCATCATGGAGCGTCACGAGCGTTTTCCCGAGCGGGTCAACGTCGGCTTCATGGAGATGGTCAACGCCACCGAGATCAAGCTGCGGGTGTTCGAGCGCGGGGTGGGGGAGACTCTCGCCTGCGGTACCGGAGCCTGTGCGGCCGCGGTCATCGGCATGAGCCAGGGCAAGCTCAAGGAGCGGGTCACCGTCAGCCTGCCGGGCGGCAAACTGACCATCGCCTGGAAGGGGCCGGGCCAGCCGGTCTATATGACCGGGCCGGCCGAGCATGTCTTTGACGGCCAGATCGACGTATAAAGCAGTTATTCCGATTGATAGCGGTTCAGGCGGCAGGAGCCATACTCCCGCTGCCCATGATGTCGGGGCCAGTCCCCTTTCTCTGATGGATCAACCAAGTTATGAGTGAACTCAAACGGCAGGAGCAACTGGTGGACGAAGCCGCCGTGCTGGAGTACCTGGCCCGTTACCCCGAGTTTTTCCAGCGCCACGGTGCCGTGCTGGACAGGATCCGCATTCCCCACGAGCGCAAGGGATCGGTCTCGCTGGTCGAACGCCAGCTGGATCGCCAGCGCGAGCGGATCGAACAGCTGGAGCAGGAGATCACCGAACTGATGGGGATCGCCAGCGAGAACGAGCGGATCTTCCGGGTCTATGCCGATCTCTATGGCGAGCTCTATGGCTGCCAGACCCTGTTCGAGGTGAGTGCCGTGATGGGCAAGGCCTTCGTCCAGCGGCTGCGGCTGACCGGTCTGCGGCTCTGGCTCAACCCGAAAAAGTTTCAGTTAAGCGGCCCTGAGGCGCGCTTTCTGGCCGAGGGCAAACAGCTGGAACAGCTGCTGGGTCAACGTTTGCCGGGGCAGGATTACTACTTCGGCCGTCTGAACCAGAGCGAGAAGCAGGCGCTGTTTGGTCACGACGTGCTGGTCAACTCGGTCGCTCTGATGCGGCTCGGCGATCTCGGTGTGTTGGCCTTTGCCAGCTCGGATCCCAGCCACTTCACTCCGCACAACGACACCCTGTTGCTGGGCCAGCTGGGCCGACTGCTGCAACTGCGGCTGCCAGAGCTGGCGCATGGCTAGGGCGCCCGCCAAGGCGCCTCCTGTTGCCGAGCCACTGCCGTCCGGATTGGCTGACGATCTGGCGGCATTCATCGAATATCTGAGGGTGGAGCGCCAGCTCAGCCCTCACACCCGCAGCAACTATCAGGCCCATCTGGAGGCGATGACCGCCGCGCTGGTGAAGCTGGGGCTCGAAACGTGGAGCCGGCTCGAGGCGGGTCAGGTTCGGACTCTGGTGACCCGGATGCACAAAGAGGGGCTGGCGCCCCGTTCGCTCGCTACCAAGGTCTCCGCTCTGCGCAGCTTCTGTGACTGGCTGGTGCGGCAGGGGCGGCTGGTGGCCAATCCGGCCCGCGGCATTGTGACCCCCAAGCAGGGGCGGCCACTGCCGAAAAACCTCGATGTGGACGAGATGCACCAGCTGCTCAACATTACTGACGAGCAGGATCCGCTGGCGGTGCGGGATCGCGCCATCATGGAGCTGATGTACTCCTCCGGCTTGCGCCTCGCCGAGCTGGTCGGGCTCAATCTGGTGGATGTGAAACTCGACGACCGTCAGCTCAGGGTGACCGGTAAGGGCTCCCGCGAACGGGTGCTGCCCATCGGCCGGATGGCGGTGGAGTGGCTGCACAAGTGGCTCAAGGTGCGACCGCTGCTGGCGGGCACCGAGAGTGAGGCGCTGTTTGTCTCCAGCCGTCAGCAGCGGCTGTCGGCCCGTTCGGTACAGGCCCGCCTCGATGGCTGGGGCAACAAGCAGGCGCTCAATGCCCATGTCCATCCCCACAAGCTGCGCCACAGCTTTGCTACCCATATGCTGGAGTCCTCCGGCGATCTGCGGGCGGTGCAGGAGCTGCTGGGCCATGCCGATCTCTCAACTACCCAGATCTACACCCACCTCGACTTCCAGCATCTGGCCAAGGTCTACGACAACGCTCACCCGAGGGCCAAGCGGGATCCCGAATCGCAGGAAGATGAATAACGGGCCGTGCGCCCCCGTTGCAGAGGAGAGTCCATGCACTTCTATCGCCGCTGGCAGCCGGTTGCCGCCATCTCGTTTGATCTCGACGATACCCTCTATGACAACGGCCCTGCCATCGAGCGGGCCGAGCAGTGGATGCTGAGCCACCTGCGCAGCGAATATCTGGCCACCGCCATGCTCGACAAGCCGCGTTGGTTGGAGCTCAAACGCGCTGTGCTACTGGCTCGACCAGAGCTGCGCCACGATGTCAGTCTGGCGCGCCAGCAGACCATCTGTACCGCCATGATTGAGGGGGGGATGCCGGTTGCGCAGGCCGGGCGCGCGGCCGAAGAGGTATTTGCCGCCTTTCTGGCCGAGCGCTCGAAAATCGAGGTGAGCGATGCGACTCATGACCTGCTGGCCCGGCTGGCGGCACGCTATCCGCTGGTGGTCATCACCAATGGCAATCTGGATCTGGCTCAGGCAGGGCTTGAACCCTATTTCACTCTGGTCTGCAAGGCGGGGATGAATGCCAGAATGAAGCCGGCATCGGATATGTTTGAGCAGACCCGCAGCGCCCTCAAGCTGCCTGCGGAGCGGATCCTCCATGTGGGGGATCATCCCGAGACCGATGTGCTGGGGGCTCGTCTGCACGGTTTTCGCGCTGCCTGGCTCAACGAGCGGCAGCAGCCATGGCAGCAGTTGCTGCAGCTGCCGGACGTGGAGCTGAGTGTGTTGGGAGAGCTGGCTGAGCTGCTGTTGTGATGGTTGCCGCGCTGGTGGAAGAGGGAAAGGGAAGTAGTATGGCGGAGCTGTCGTCACAACTCCGCCCGAGGTTGCCTTATCTGCCGCCAAACAGTTTCATCAGTTTGTCGAGCAGATCCAGCTGTTGTGGTGGATGCTTCATGGACTCCGCCTCCCGCGCCAGCAGCGCCTGCTGCTCCTGCTGACGATCGCTCAGCACCCGATAAAGGGGCTCGACCAGCGATTCGCGTTGAGCAACCAGCGCCTGGAACATCGCTTGGTTTATGCGATAGGTCTCCACCGTGGCGAGCGCCCGTACCGTAAAGGTGCTGGGCTCGCCGGTGAGCAGGCTCAGCTCGCCAAAGAAGTCACCCGCCCCGAGCGTGCCGAGTTTCAACTCTTTTCCCTCCGCATTGACCAGCATCTCGGCCTCGCCCTTGACCAGCACGAAGAGCCAGCTTGACACCTCTCCCTGCTCCAGCATGACGTCACCGCTGACGAAGGGGGCGAATTTCACCTGATCGGCCAGCTGAAGCAGCTCGTTCTCCTGCAACATGGCAAACAGCGGTAGCTTGCGCAACGTGTCGGTACGCTCGGCGGTATGGCGTTTGTGGCGCGCATCCAGGTGTTGTTTCTCCTTGGCCATAAAGACGTTGAATATCGGCGGAGTGAGGCGCCTGTCATTGCGACGCAAGGCGGCATCGATGAGGCTGCGTACCATGGAGTCGGTAGGATCGTCGCGGGCCAGGTCGGTCAGCCAGTAGCGCACCGCATAGCGGGCGATCCCCCCTTCGACGTTCATCAGCAGGCAGTCCGGTTGCGGGTGCTTGGCGACGCAGGGCAGCTTGGTCTCCCGCAGGGACTTCTCGATCAGGGCGATGATCTGGGTCGGCAGGGTATCCAGCGTCAGATCGAACCAGACCCAGCGTCGCCACTGGAGCGGTTCGCCACGGCGACGGCCGAGCACAGTGAAACGCTGCTTGAGCAGGTGACTGTTGGGGATGACCACTGTCTCCCAGTTGCGGGTCTCGATGGTGGTGGCGCGCCAGTTGATCTCGACGACGCGCCCCTGGGTGGTGTCCACCTGCAGCCAGTCACCGATGGAGATGGAGCTGTCGAGCTGGATCGAGACACCAGCCAGCAGGTTGCCAAGGGTGTCCTGCATGGCAAAGGCGATGACGGCGGTGATCACCGCCGAGGTGGTGACTATCTCCCCGAGCGCCATGCCGGAAGCGTAGAGGCGAAACAGCCCCCAACCGATGTAGCCGATGGTGATGACGATGTCGGCGATGATCCGCGGGATCTTCACGTGGCAGAGCGGCAGCAGGAATTCGAACAGCAGGATCCCCCAGATCTTCACCATCACCAGCCCTGCCAGCAGGGTGGAGATTTCAACCAGCAGATGGTGGGGGAGCGGCAGCTTGAACCAGCCACCTTCCAGCTGGATCAGGACGATGACCACAATGCTCATCATCACGAAACCAAGCTCGGAGAGCAGCTCCCGTCGTTCGCCGGGGCGGCGCCAGAAGTGCACCAGCATCAGCGACAGGGTGAGCAGGGTCCAAAACGGGTGTTCACCGATCCAGAGCAGGGTCGGTAGCGCAGTGAGGTTATCGCCAAACATAGCAGCCCCTTGGCATTGTTTACCTCCAGCATAGCTGTTCCATGGCGGAGAAATGGTGCGCCGATGCGCCATTTTATTTATGCTGCACTCAATTGCTTCAGGGAGGTCTTCCAGTGCAATTTTCAAAGAAAATCATCTGCTTGATGGCGCTCTTGCCGTTGGCAGGCTGTGACCTGCTGGTGGAGCGCTATCGGGTTGAGTTCAGGGATGGATCCTGGCGCGAGATTGCTATTACCCCCTTCTCCAGCGAGGCGCGCTGGCGCGAGGGGTGTGCGACCGGCGAAGTGCTGAGCGACATGACGGTGCCCATCAAGCGTGGCGACAAGGTGAATGGTCGTGAGCAGCTGTTGATTGGAGGGGAGAAATTCGAGCTGGATGACAGCAATCTCTATCGCAGCAATGGCATGGTATTCGGCCAGTCGCCGGACCATATCCAGCGCGGCCTGAAAGGGCTGGATGCCTGTCGTGGCCTGCGCCTCGAACGAGGGGGGATGCCCAAGCTCAAGGCGCGCGGGTTTGGCGAGTGATTACGTCTTGCTGGTGACCGCCTGGCGCTTGCGGCAGGCATCGCCAAAAGCCTCGAAGATCTTGATGGAGTAGGGGTTTTCCCTCGCTCTCCACTCCGGATGCCACTGCACTGCCAGCAGGAAGGGGGAGATGACGGGGGCGTGGATCGCCTCGATCAGACCATCCTCGGCATGGGCCAGCGGTTCCAGCCCGCTGCCCAGCGTCTTGATCCCCTGTCCGTGCAACGAGTTGACCGCAATGCTCTCTTCGCCCATCAGGTCGGCAAACCAGCTGCCGGAGACCAGATGAATCTGGTGGCTCTCGCCATACTGCTCATCTACCGGATCGTCCGAATCTTCCCGATGATCGTCATATCCCGGCTCGCTATAGACTTTCTGGTGGATATCCCCACCCAGCGCCACGTTGATCTCCTGCATGCCGCGACAGATGCCGAGGATCGGTAGTCCACGCGCCAGCGCCCCCTTGATGAGCGGCAGATCGAACAGATCGCGATCCCTGTCCTGCTGTTTCTCCGGAGTGAGATTCTCCTGACCATAGAGGGCGGGGTCTATATTGGAGCCCGCGCCGCTCAGGTAGACGCCATCCGACAGATCCAGATACTGCTCCAGGTCGGCTGTGCCGCAGCAGGTGGGCACCAGCAGCGGGACGCAGTTGCTGATCTCCACCAGCGGCGTGATGTATTTGTGGGTCATCACCTGATAGGCGTGGCCGTTGCGGGGCTGGGCGCCCATGGTCATCAATACGACGGGTTTACGGTTGGGAGGGAGTGAAGGCGTTGGCATAGGGCACCTGAGTTATCCTTGGCGTTGAATTCGCATCCTGCGCCTTGGGCAGACCCTTGCACATAAACCGGACAAGGGCATGCCTCAAAGCATGGTCAAGGGATCCCGTGTCGGCCCGGGGGCAGAATCGTCGGTCAGCCTCGGCAACGACAGCCTGGATCCTGCTTCCAGTCTGCCAAGGCCGTTCAATATGTCAAACAAAATGATGCGAAAATGTTAATGGCCATGGCTTGCATCTTCGCCAAATAGCCTATTTGTGGCCATTCCAAGCCATCGCTTTGCATAAAACTGCTGCATTGTGGTGGATATATTAAACGAGGTGTGTGTTGTGATGCGGGCGGGAGTAGCGGGGCGTGCATAAAAAAACGCCTCCACAAGGGGAGGCGTTTTTCGGGGATCACAGCAGGTCTTCGATCTCGCCGCGCAGATACTGGTACATCTCGCGATAGGCGACCGGCGGCTTGTTCAGCTCCCGCTCCTTGTTGGCATTGCGGATCAGCTGGCGCAGCTTCTGGCGATCCAGTTCGTGGAACTGGGACATCAGCTCGTTGAGGGCGCTGTCTCCCTCGCTGATCAGCCGCTCGCGCCACTGCTCCAGGCGATGCAGACGTGCATTCACGGTGGAGTGACGGTTCTTGATGATGGAGAGCGCTTCGGCAATCGGCTCTACATCCCGGCTGCGCATCAGGCGGCCGATGAACTGCAGGTGACGGCGGAAGGACTCATCCTTCTTCGGCTTGAGCTTGCGGCCCAGCTCGACCGCTTCTGCCAGCTCTTCATCCAGCGGGATCTTCTCCAGCTCGCTGTGGCTGAGGGAGACAATCTCTTCCCCCATCTTCTGCAGGGCTTCGGCATCGCGCTTGAGCTGGCTCTTGCTGGGGCCCCAATCTTCCCACTCGTTGTCGTCTTGATGGTGACTCATCGGTCTCTTGATTCCTGTCATTCACGTTTGGTGGATATGTTACCAGCTTCTCCCGCTGGGCGCAGGGGTCTGATATGCTTAGCCCCTTTCCTTCCTTCATACAGATGTGAGTTATGGATCAGCAAGACCAAATCCGCCAGGATCAAGCCCATCTCGAGGCCGTGGTTGCCGAGGCTCTGGATATTGCCAAAGGACTGGGCGCTTCGCTGGCCGAAGTCTCCATCAGCAAGCAGACCGGACTGTCGGTCAACACCCGCGGTTGTGAACTGGAAAGCATTGAATTCAACAAGGACGGCGCGCTCGGTATCGCCGTCTATCGCGATGGCTGCAAAGGTTCCTCTTCCACCACAGACCTGAGCCGTCCCGCCATCCGTGCCGCCGTTGAAGCGGCGATGGAGATTGCCCTCCATACATCACCCGATGCCTGTGCCGGTCTGGCAGATGCCGAACTGCTGGCCTGGGATGCGCCCGATCTGCAGCTGTGCCACCCGGTGGCGTTGGATCCCCAATACGGTATCGAGCTGGCTACCGAGTGCGAGCGCTTGGCGCTGGGTCGCGATGCCCGCATCAAGCACTCCGACGGGGCCGGTTTCTCCAGCCACCTCGGAATCAAGGTCTATGGCAACAGCCACGGTTTCGTCAAAGGCTACGCGGCGTCGCGCAACTCCCTGAGCTGCGTGCTGATTGGCGAGCAGGATGGCGACATGCAGCGCGATTATGGCTACTCCTCCAGCCGAACCCTCGACGGGCTCTGGAGCCCGCAGCGTATCGCCGACGAGGCGGTGGAGCGTACCCTCTCCCGCCTTGGCTCCCGCAAGATTGCGACCTGCCAGGCTCCGGTCATGTTCCATCCCGATACCGCCTCCGGTCTGTGGGGTCATCTGGTGATGGCGATCAGCGGGGGCAACCTCTATCGCAAGTCGAGTTTTCTGCTCGACAAATTGGGCAAGCAGATCCTGCCCGAGTGGCTCACCATCCAGGAGTTCCCCCACCTGCTGGGCGGCCTGGCCAGTACCCCGTTTGATGGGGAAGGGGTGCGCACCCGCGATATGGACATAGTGCGCAATGGCGAGCTGATGAGCTGGCTGCTCACCTCCTACTCCGCCCGCAAGCTGGGGCTGACCAGCACCGGCCACGCCGGTGGCATCCACAACTGGCAGGTCTCCAGCACAGGTCAGGACTTCAATAGCATGCTCAAGGAGATGGGCACCGGTCTGCTGGTGACTGAGCTGATGGGGCAGGGGGTCAACATCGTCAATGGCGACTACTCCCGCGGCGCCGCCGGCTTCTGGGTCGAGAATGGCGAGATCGCCTATCCGGTCGAGGAGATCACCATTGCCGGCAATCTGGCCGAGATGTTCAGCCACATAGTGGCGGTGGGTAGCGACGAAGATGAGCGTTCCAGCCTCAAGACCGGCTCGGTACTGGTGGAGAGCATGAAGCTGGCGGGTCACTGAACCCCGATTTCTGCCGAGCTGAAACAATGAAAAAGGCCCCTCGCAATGCGAGGGGCCTTTTTGTTAGCCAGTGCTCAGGGGCGGCAATCAGCCCTTGATGCGCTCGATGCGACCACCCAGACCTTGCAGCTTCTGCTCGATGTTCTCGTAGCCACGGTCGATGTGGTAGATGCGGTCGACGATGGTGGAACCTTCAGCGACGAAGCCGGCCAGAACCAGGCTGGCAGAGGCGCGCAGATCGGTTGCCATCACCTGGGCACCCTTGAGCTGAGCGGTGTCGCGGCAGATGGCCACGTTGCCCTGCAACTCGATGTCGGCACCCATCCGTACCAGCTCGGGAACGTGCATAAAGCGGTTCTCGAAGATGGTCTCGGTGATCATGCCGGTGCCTTGGGCCACCGCGTTCAGCACGGTGAACTGGGCCTGCATGTCGGTCGGGAATGCCGGGTAGGGGGCAGTCTTGATGGTGACCGGCTTGAGAGTGCGGCCAGTCATGTCGAGGGTGATCCAGTCTTCACCCTTCTCAATCAGGGCGCCAGCCTCTTCCAGCTTGACCAGAACGGCTTCCAGCAGGGTCGGGTCGGTGTTGCGACAGGTGATCTTGCCGCCGGTAACCGCAGCGCCCACCAGGAAGGTACCGGTTTCGATACGGTCAGGCTGGACGCTGTAGCTGCCGCCGTGCAGACGCTCGACGCCGTCGATGATCAGGGTGTCGGTGCCTGCGCCCTGGATCTTCGCGCCCAGCGCGTTGAGGAAGTGGGCCAGATCGACCACTTCCGGCTCGCGCGCGGCGTTTTCGATCACGGTACGGCCTTCAGCCAGGGTGGCGGCCATCATCAGGTTTTCAGTACCGGTGACGGAGACCATGTCCATCAGGATGTGGGCACCTTTCAGGCGACCGTCGACACGGGCCTTGATGTAGCCATCCTCGATGGTGATCTTGGCGCCCATCAGCTCCAGACCGTGGACGTGCAGGTTGACCGGACGGGCACCGATGGCGCAGCCACCGGGCAGGGAGACATCGGCAGCACCGAAACGGGCGGCCAGCGGGCCCAGCGCCAGAATGGAGGCGCGCATGGTCTTCACCAGCTCGTAGGGGGCAACGTGGTTGTTCACAGCACCGGTCAGCACGGTCACATTGCCGTTGACCTTGGTGGTTGCTCCCAGCATCTCCAGCAGCTTGATGGTGGTACCCACGTCTTTCAGGCGCGGCACGTTGGAGAGGTGCACCTCTTCATCACAGAGCAGGGTTGCGAACAGGATCGGCAGCGCGGCGTTTTTGGCGCCGGAGATGGTCACTTCGCCGTTGAGAGTACAACGACCATCGATTTTGAATTTGTCCATTTTCTACTTGGTTACCAAATCAGGAGGGCATTAGGAATTTACGTTCGCGTTTCCACTCGGCGTCGGTGAACGCCTTGATGGAGAGGGCGTGAATGGCATTGCTGGCGATCTTGTCCATCAGCGGGGCATAGATGGCCTGCTGTTTCTTGACCCGGCTCATGCCGTCAAACATGTCACCAACGGCGATCACCTGATAGTGACTACCATCCCCTTTGACATGGACTTCGGACAATGGCAGAGCCTCGAGGAGTATCGCTTCAATTTCAGAGACTTGCATTATGCGTCCTCAGTTGTGAGCGGAGTTGACTGAAACAAACCGGCCACCCCATAGAGGTTGGCCAGGGTATAGAAATCACTGGAGGCGCCCACCAGTTGCGGTGTGGCGCCTCGTGCGAAAGCGGCTTTAGCCCATTTGACCAGCAGTGCCAGCCCGGCGGAGTCGAGGGTGGTAACCCCGCCCAACTCGAGCCGGTCATCCTGCCACCACTCGTCGCGGCGTTGCCACAGGTCTTTGACCTGTGGCGCTTGCAGATCACCGCTCAGGATCATTTCTTGAGCACCAGCGGCTTGGCATTGTGCTCGTTGAGCTGCTTGATCACGGCATCGATGCCGTTCTGGCGGATGAGGCCGCCCAGCTCGCTCTGCTTGGCGGAGAGCAGGCTGATCCCCTCGGCCACCATGTCGAAGGCTTTCCACTCGCCGGTCTTGTTGTTCTTGCGCAGCTTGAACTCGAGGAAGATGTCCGGCTTGCCGGCCTCTTTCACACTGACGTTGACTGCGGTGATGTTGCTGGTGCCCGGTGCCTTGCCCGGCTCGACCTTGACGGTCTGCTTGTCGAAGTGGGCCAGCGCGTCGGCGTAGGAGCTCACCATGTACTCGGTAAAGGCGGCGACGAAGGCGTCACGCTGGGCCGGAGTGGTCTCCTTGATCTGGTTGCCCAGCACCTTGTAGGCGGCAAAGCGGTTGTCCACATAGGGCAGCAGCTCTTCGCGGATGATCACTCGCAGGTGGTCCGGATTGCTTTTGACCTGAGCCTGATCGGCTTTCAGGCGGGCAAAGGTCTGTTTGGCCGCCTGATCCACCAGCGCGTAGGGATCGGTGGCATCAACCGCCTGAGCGGACAGGGAAAAGAACATGCTGGTCATCAGACCCAGCAGCAGGGCAATTTTCTTGAACATGGTTACTCCTTCTTGCTGTCTGACTTGCTGTCGGAGGACTGGCTGCTATAGAGGAACTTGCCAATCAGATCTTCCAGCACGATGGCGGATTTGGTGTCTTCAATCAGGTCGCCATCCTTGAGCATGGTGGTCCCCATCTCCTCATCGGTAAAGCCGGGGGCCAGACCGATGTACTGCTCGCCGAGCAGACCGGAAGTGAGGATGGAGAGGGTGCTGGTCTCGGAGAACTCGCCGGCACTCTTTTCCATCTGCAGGGTGACTTCGGGAACCTGGGTTTTCGGGTCGAGCACGATGTCGCTGACCCGGCCAACTACCACGCCACCTACCTTGACCGGCGAACGGACTTTCAGGCCGCCGATATTATCGAAATGCGCGCGCAGGGTATAGGTTTCTCCTTCCGGTTTGAAGCTCAAACCGGCCACTTGCAGTGCCAACGCCAGAATGGCACCGATGCCGGCCAGCATGAAGGTGCCAACCAGGAATTCTACTTTGCTGAACTTCATCTTTACCTTATCCAAACATGACTGCAGTGAGAATAAAATCCAGGCCGAGTACGGCGAGGGACGAGTGAACCACGGTACGAGTCGTGGCCTGACTGATCCCGGCCGAGGTCGGCTTGGCATCATAGCCGTTGAAGAGGGCTATCCAGGTAACCACCAGAGCGAAGATCAGGCTCTTGATGGCACCCTGCATGATATCTTCATGCCAGTCGACAGAGGCCTGCATGGCAGACCAGAAGCCCCCTTCGTCGACGCCAAGCCAGTCAACCCCGACCAGCTTGCCGCCAAAGATACCGATCAGGCTGAACATGAAGGCCAGCAGCGGCATGCTGATGACCCCGGCCCAGAAGCGGGGTGCCACCACCCGGCGCAGCGGATCGACAGCCATCATTTCGAGGCTTGAAAGCTGTTCGGTCGCTTTCATCAGACCTATTTCAGCGGTCAGAGCCGAGCCGGCGCGACCGGCAAACAGCAGCGCGGTTACCACGGGGCCCAGCTCCCGCAACAGGGAGAGAGAGACCAGCGGGCCCAGGCTCTGCTCGGCACCGAAATCCTTCAATACGTTGTAGCCCTGCAGCGACAGCACCATGCCGATGAAGAGCCCCGACACCAGAATGATGGCGACGGACTGCACCCCGACCACATAGAGCTGCTGCACCAGCAGCGGGAAGTGCTTGCGTGGCTCGGGTTTGCCTGCCAGCGCATGGAACAGCATGATGGCTGCCCGACCCAGAGAGGTGATGGCGCGAATGCCGACCCGCCCCAGCTTGCTTATTTGACTTATCAACATCAGAGATCCTGTAGCAGGTCGCCTGCCGGAAAGTGAAACGGAACAGGACCATCGGGCAATCCTTTAAGGAACTGCTCGACTTCGGGATTGTGCTCCTCGCGCAGCTGTTCCGGCGTACCGTGCGCCACCACCTTGCGGTTAGCGATGATGTAGGCGTAATCGGCGATGCTGAGCACCTCTTTCACATCGTGTGTGACGATGACGGAGGTGATACCAAGGGCATCGTTCAAATCCTTTATCAGCTTGACCAGCACCGCCATGGTGATGGGATCCTGCCCGACAAACGGCTCGTCATACATGATGAGGTCGGGATCGAGGGCGATCGCCCGAGCCAGTGCTGCCCGGCGGGCCATGCCGCCGGAGAGCTCGGAAGGCATCAATTTTGCCGCGCCGCGCAGACCTACAGCCTGCAGCTTCATCATGACAATGGTGTGGATCAGCTCTTCCGGCAGACCGGAGTGTTCCCGCAACGGGAAGGCCACGTTGTCGTAGACCGTCATGCCGGTAAAGAGGGCGCCGCTCTGGAACAGCATGCTCATCCGCTTGCGCACCTCGTAGAGGCGCGAGCGGGAGAGGGCGGGGATATCTTCCCCGTCAAACAGGATATGACCGGACTCGGGTTTGAGCTGGCCACCGATCAGCCGCAGCAGGGTCGTTTTGCCGATGCCGCTCGGGCCCATGACGGCGGTGACCTTGCCACGGGGAATGGTCAGGTTTATCCCGTCATATAGCAGCCTATCTCCGTGACTGAAGGTCAGATCGGAGATGGTGATCAGGTCATTGTTCAAACAATTGTCCATTCGGTGTAAATGAGGTGCGAATTTTATGGGCTAGTCTAGGTCTAAGCAACAGCAAGGAACAACTATTGAGCAGCCTTCAGCGCGGTTTGCGCGACAGTTTTATGTAACAAACTGCGTCATGTGTTACGGGATTTGCCATCCGATTCGCTTATCAGAGCAGACTTTTTTATAATCCCGCAGCTAAATTCGCCCCGGAGCTGTCTCTTTATGTCTGCAACCCCCGAGAAAGTGTCTGAACTGTTCGATTTCCGTCGCAGTGCCCGTGCGGTGCTGGACACAGAAAAGCAAGCCATTGATGGACTCTATCAGTATCTGAACGACGCCTTCGACAAGGCGTGCGAGATGGTGCTCCGTTGCGGTGGCAAGATAGTGGTCACCGGGATGGGCAAGTCGGGCCATATCGGCAGCAAGATTGCCGCCACCCTGGCCAGTACCGGTACGCCGGCCTTTTTTCTGCATCCGGGTGAGGCCAGCCACGGCGATCTGGGGATGATTTCGGCAGGTGATCTCATCATCGCCATCTCCAATTCCGGCGAGAGCGACGAGATCCTGGCCCTGCTGCCGGTGCTCAAGCGTCGCGGTATCCCGCTCATCTGCATGACCGGCAACCCAGCTTCCACCATGGCCAAAGAGGCTAACGTGCACCTGTGCATCAAGGTGGAGAAAGAGGCCTGTCCGCTCGGGTTGGCGCCCACCTCCAGCACCACGGCGACACTGGTGATGGGTGATGCGTTGGCGGTTGCCCTGCTGGAAGCGCGCGGCTTTACCGCCGATGATTTCGCTCTTTCTCACCCGGGTGGTTCGCTCGGCAAGCGGTTGCTGTTGCGAGTGGGCGATCTGATGCACAGTGGCGAGCTGTTGCCCCGGGTGGGGATCGATGCCACCATCAGCGAAGCGCTGCTGGAAGTTAGCCGCAAAGGGCTCGGTATGACCGCAGTGGTCGACCAGCGCGGGCTGCTGGCGGGACTCTTCACTGATGGTGACCTGCGCCGCATTCTCGACCAGCAGGTCGATATTCATCGCACCCCCATCAGCCGCGTCATGACGGCCAACTGTGTTACCGTAGGGCCGGAGATGATGGCGGCAGAAGCCGTCAAACTGATGGAAACGAGAAAAATCAACGGATTACTGGTTGTGGATGGCGACAAGCGCCCGCTGGGTGCCTTCAACATGCATGACCTGCTGAAAGCCGGAGTTATTTGATGCAAAACGTACCGACCCTCTATGGTCCGGTGACGCGCAGCCAGTTCGACAAGGCGGCGCAAATTCGCTTGCTGGTGTGCGATGTGGACGGGGTGCTCTCCAATGGCCTCATCTACATGGGAAACAACGGCGAAGAGTTGAAAACCTTCTGTACCCGCGATGGCGCCGGCATGCGGGCACTGCTCAATGCCGGGATCGAGATCGCCATCATTACCGGGCGCAACTCCCGTATCGTCAGCGATCGGATGAAGAGCCTGGGGGTGGCCCATGTGGTACAGGGTGCGGACGAGAAGCTGCCTCATTTTGAAGCGCTGCTGGCCAAGCTGGGACTGACACCCGAACAGGCCGCCTATATGGGAGATGACACCATCGACCTGCCGGTGATGGAGGCCTGTGGTCTCGGCATTGCCGTTGCCGATGCCCATCCGCTGGTACTGAGCCGTGCCGATATGGTGACCCGGCTTGGCGGTGGTATGGGGGCGGTGCGCGAAGTATGCGATCTCATCCTGCAGGCGCAGGGCCATGACGATTATCAGCCCGAGGTATCGGCATGAGCAGACAGACCCTGTTGTTTGGCCTGCTGTTTCTGGTCGCTCTGGTGGCCTGGCAGCTTGGCAAGGTGGAGCTGGTGCCCGAGGCCAAGGTCAAAACCGAGCACTATCAGCCGGATTTTGTCGCCAGAGATCTGGTGACCACCCGGTTCGATGTCAACGGCAAGCGTACCGAGCGGCTGGAGTCCCAGTATGCGGAGTATTTCCAGATCCTCGAGCAGGCGACCTTCGAAAAACCGGTGGTCTACATGTTTGACGAGCAGGGACAGGCCGAGTGGAAGGTGACGGCCGAGACCGGCGTACTCAATACCGATGACAACGTGATCCTGCGGGACAAGGTGCATCTGGACGGGTTGCTGCCGGACTCCTTTATCTCCAAGCTGGATACGCCCTATATGGAGCTGGATCTGGTGACACAGGACGTACGCAGCAATCGGCAAGTGAACATTTTGGGTCAGGATTTCCAGACCGAAGGGGTTGGCCTCAAGGGCCATCTGGACCGCAAATATTTTGAGCTACTGGATCAAGGTCATGCCATCTATTTCAATGAAAAACGTTAATCTGGCTCTCGCCGCCCTGATGCTCTGCGGCACAGTCAACGCCAAGGAGTCCGACTTCACCGAGAAGGTCTAT
The DNA here is from genome assembly GCF_963878195.1 of Aeromonas sp. HMWF016. Lineage (NCBI taxonomy): Bacteria > Pseudomonadati > Pseudomonadota > Gammaproteobacteria > Aeromonadales > Aeromonadaceae > Aeromonas > Aeromonas sp. HMWF016. The sequence goes on along the minus strand of NZ_CAWNWX010000082.1, from coordinate 164,484 downwards.
GTCGACGCCATCAAGCAGGTGGCCGAGATGCAGGACAACCGCATCACCTTCGAGCAGGATGTGACCATCAATCAGGGCACCATCAGGATCAAGGCTGACAAGGTTGTGGTAACCCGTTCCGGCGAGAAAGGGGCCGAGGTAATGACTGCCTATGGCAAACCCGCTACCTTCTTTCAGATCCTGGATAACGGCAAGCCGGTCAACGCCCATGGCGACAGCATTCGCTACGAGCTGAAGAAGCGCCTGGTGACCATCACCGGCAACGGTCAGCTCAAACAGGAAGATAGTCAGGTCAACGGCGACCTGATCCGCTACGACATCGTCAAACAGAAGATGATTGCCGAGAGCAAGACCCCGAACCAGCGGGTCAAGACGGTATTCCTGCCCGACCAGGTCGAGAATTTCGACAAGCCCGCCGACCAGAAGAAGCAGGGAAAATAAGCCATGGCAGTATTGAAAGCAGTCGGCCTGCAGAAGAGTTACAAGCGTCGCATGGTGGTTAGCGACGTGAGCCTTGAGGTGGGTACCGGCCAGATAGTCGGCCTGCTTGGCCCCAACGGTGCCGGCAAAACCACGTCGTTTTACATGATCGTCGGGTTGGTACAGCGCGATGCCGGTCTCATCACCATTGACGATCAGGACATCAGCCTGCAGCCCATGCACGTGCGCGCCCGCAACGGCATCGGTTACCTGCCGCAGGAAGCCTCTATCTTCCGCCGCCTCACGGTGTATGAAAACCTGATGGGAGTGATGCAGACGCGCAAGGAGTTGAGTCGCGAAGAGCGGGAGGACAAGGTTCAGCAGCTGCTGGAAGAGTTCAATATCACCCATATCCGCGACAACCTGGGGCAAAGCCTCTCCGGTGGCGAGCGGCGGCGGGTCGAGATTGCCCGGGCGCTGGCAGCGGAACCGCGCTTTATCCTGCTGGATGAGCCTTTCGCAGGGGTTGACCCGATTTCTGTGATAGACATCAAGAAGATCATCCAGCACCTGAAAGATAGGGGGCTTGGCGTCTTGATTACCGACCACAACGTCAGAGAGACTCTGGACGTATGCGAGAAGGCCTATATCGTCAGCCACGGCCAGATGATTGCCGAGGGTGCACCGGCCGATATCCTCGCCGATGAACAGGTCAAGCGCGTCTATTTGGGCGATCAATTCAGTCTATAGTAAGGGGGCAGCCTTCATTCTCTGTGACAGTGCCTCGCTGAACATAAGGATATCCCGACGTAGATGAAGCCGACATTACAGTTGCGTCTCGGTCAGTCCCTGACCATGACGCCGCAATTACAACAAGCGATTCGTCTGCTCCAGCTCTCCTCTCTGGAACTCCAGCAGGAAATTCAGCAAGCGCTCGAAAGCAATCCTCTGCTGGAGCAGGAAGAGAGCGAAGTGCAGGAGACGGCCCCGCAAGAGGCTGTCGATGCCAGCCAGCTCGACTCCAGCGATGCCATGGCTCAGGAGCAGATGCCTGACGAGTTGCCGGTAGATACCACTTGGGATGAGGTTTACTCCGCCGGTACCGCCCAGAGTGCAGGCCCGATCCACGACGGTGAAGACAGCGTCTATCAGGGTGAGACCACCGAAAACCTGCAGGACTATCTGCTGTGGCAGATGCGTCTAACACCATTCAGCGATGTGGATGCCGCCATCGCGCTTGCCATCATCGATGCCATCGACGAATCCGGGTATCTGACCGTTGCACTGGAGGATATCCAGGCCGCCGTCAGCAGTGACGAAGTAGAGGTCGAGCTCGACGAGGTGGAGGCTGTTCTCAAGCGGGTGCAGCATTTTGACCCGGTCGGTATCGCCGCTCGCTCGGTGCAGGAGTGTCTGCTTATCCAGCTGGAACAGTATGCCCCCGAAACTCCCTGGCTCAACGAAGCCAAAGAGGTGATCCTCGAGCACATGGATCTGCTCGGCAACCGCGATTATCGCACTCTGGCCCGCAAAACTCGCCTCAAGGAGAGCGACCTCAAGGAGGTGCTGGATCTGATCCAGCTGCTGGAGCCCCGCCCCGGTAACGGCATCATCCAGAGCGACTCCCAGTATGTGATCCCCGATGTTTCGGTGGTAAAGCGCCAGAACCGCTGGGTGGTGGAGCTCAACCCCGATTCCGCCCCGCGCATCCGGGTCAACGAGACCTATGCCGCCATGGCCCGCAACGCCCGCAGCAGCACGGATACCCAATTCATCCGCTCCCACCTGCAGGAGGCCAAGTGGTTCATCAAGAGCCTTGAGAGCCGCAACGATACCCTGCTGAAAGTAGCCAGCTGTATTGTCGAGCAGCAGCAGGGCTTTTTCGAGTATGGTGAAGAGGCGATGAAGCCAATGGTGCTCAACGACATTGCCGAAGCGGTGGAGATGCATGAGTCGACCATCTCCCGGGTGACGACCCAGAAGTACATGCATACCCCCCGCGGTATCTTCGAATTGAAGTTTTTTTTCTCCAGCCATGTGAACACCGAAGGAGGAGGAGAGTGCTCATCGACCGCAATTCGCGCGCTCATCAAAAAGCTGGTAACGGCAGAGAATCCTGCCAAGCCGTTAAGTGATAGCAAGATCGCGGATTTGCTGGCCGAACAGGGTATTATGGTGGCTAGACGCACGATCGCTAAGTACCGCGAATCCTTGTTTATCCCACCTTCCAATCAGCGCAAACGCCTGGTTTAGGCAAAACAAAAGGATGATGTTATGCAAATTAACCTGACCGGACACCATGTCGAGATCACCGAAGCTCTGCGTGATTATGTGAATAACAAATTTGCCAAACTCGAGCGTCATTTCGACCACATCAACAACGTGCATGTGGTGCTTAGCGTAGAGAAACTGAACCAGATTGCCGAAGCCAAACTGCACGTCAGCGGTGGCGAGGTATTCGCCAACTCCGAGCATGCCGATATGTATGCCGCGATTGATACCTTGCTCGACAAGCTGGACAGGCAGATCATCAAGCACAAAGATAAGTTAAATAAAAAATAACTATGCAACTTGAACACATACTGAGTCGGGACTGCACCAAGAGTGCAGTCCCATGCACCAGCAAGAAACGTGCCCTTGAAATCATCAGCGAGCTGGCCGCCGAACGCCTCGGCACCTCCCGCCAGGCGCTGTTTGAATGCTTGCTGGCCCGCGAGAAAATGGGTAGTACCGGGATCGGTGCCGGTATTGCGATCCCCCACGGTCGAATTGACGATGAGTTCCCGCCAACCGCGATCCTGATGACCTTTGCCGAACCCATCCCTTTCGACTCCATCGACAATCAACCGGTTGACCTGCTGTTTGCCTTGCTGGTACCGGAGAGCGAGTGCAAACAGCATCTCAAGACCCTTTCCCTGATGGCTTCCAAGCTGGGCGACAAGGCGGTCTGCCGCCAGTTGCGTCAGGCTACCAGTGACGAAGAGCTCTATCAGATCATGACCTCGGCCTGATGTGCAGGCCCTGATGACACACCCGTTTTGGCGTGAGGGAACAAGATGCAGTTAATCGTGGTGAGTGGACGTTCGGGCTCCGGCAAGACGGTAGCCCTGCGGGTGCTGGAAGATCTGGGCTACTACTGCGTAGATAACCTGCCGGTCAACCTGCTGCCCCAGCTGATCGTCTCGGTCGAGAGCCAGTATGACAAGCTGGCGGTCAGCATCGACGTGCGCAACCTGCCCGGTGACCCGGAAAAACTGGAGAACCTGCTGGCTCAGGTTCGCAACGAAGGGCGGGTGGAATTTGCCAGCTTCTTCTTCGATGCCGATAACGGCACCCTGCTCAAGCGCTACGGCGAGAGCCGCCGTCTGCACCCCCTGTCGCGCAACAAGCTGTCGCTGGATGAGGCGATCCGTCAGGAGACCCACCTGCTGGCGCCGCTCTCCTCTACTGCCGACCTGCGTATCGATACCACCAACCTCAGCATTCACGACCTGAGCGAGCTCATCAAGACCCGGGTGCTCGGCAAGAAAGAGAACGAGCTGGTGCTGGTGTTCGAATCTTTCGGCTTCAAGTACGGCATTCCCAAGGATGCCGACTTCGTGTTCGATGCCCGTTTCCTGCCCAACCCGCACTGGATCCCGGAACTCAAGCCTTTTACCGGCAAGGATGAACCAGTCGCCAACTACCTCGCGGCGCAAGCTGATGTGATGCTGTTTACCCAGCAGATCGAAAACATGCTGGCGACCTGGTTGCCTCATCTTGAGCGCAACAATCGCAGCTATGTGACGGTCGGCATCGGTTGCACCGGCGGTCAGCACCGTTCGGTCTTTATCGCAGAGCGGCTGGCTGCGGCCTTCAGAGCGCTGGGCAAGAACGTGCAACTTCGCCACCGTACCCTCGACAAGAACCCATCCCACTCCTGATGACGCAATAGGACGGCCAAATGACAGTCTCTGCTTCGGTTGAAGTGAAAAACAAGCTGGGCATTCACGCCAGACCGGCCATGATGCTGTTCGAGCTGGTACAGGGATTCGATGCCCATGTGTTGCTGCGTAATGAAGATGGGGTCGAGGCCGATGCCGACAGCGTGATTGGCTTGCTGATGCTGGACTCCGCTCAGGGCAAGCAGGTGGAAGTGCAGGTTGAGGGCCCCGAAGAGGTTGAGGCCCTTGCCGCCGTAGTGGAGCTGTTCACCTCGGGTTTCAACGAGGAGTAGTGGCGACGCTCAGGGCGCTACTCTTGCCAGCGCCTTGAAATCGGCAAAATCGCGACAAGCCAGCAGACTCCTGCTGGCTTTTTCGTTCATCAGCGCCAGGAACAGATCATAGAGCCCCATCGCCTCCTCATAGTCTGCCTTGCTGATGGCCAGCACGAAGATGAGGGTGGCGTTTTCGCCATTGCCCCAGTCGATACCCTGTGGTGCCAGTACGGTATAGACCAGCGTCCGATGTGCCAGCAGGCCAAGGGAGTGGGGCAGGGCGATACCCTCACCCAGCATGGTGGAGACTATTCGCTCCCGCTCCTGCAGGGAAGCCCTGAATCCGCTCTCCACCAGATCCTCAGCCTCCAGCTGGCTGCAAATGCGATCAAATAGTTCCGCCTGGGTAATCGGCTCGTTGACCACCATGAAATGGTCTGCATCGAAGTACTTGTCGAGCATATAGGGGCGGGTACGGTCGATCAGCACCAGCTTGCCAAGTTGCTCCAGTTGGTACTGGGTCGGGAAGGGGTCGACCTGCACCACCGGCACATCCTTTTCGCTCACCTTGACGGTATTGATGACAAAATCCTGCTCGATCCGCTCCAGCCCTTCGTAATCCCGCACCGATTCAAGCGTGGTCAGCTGCAACTGGGGATACTCTCGCTTGATGCGGGCCTCCAGTACCCTGAAAGTGGCATTGCCCGCATCGCACAGCAGCAGTGCCTGCGGGCGTCTGGTGTAGCCGATATCGTAGTGGCGCTCCAGCCCGACCCCGATATGGATCACCAGATAGCCGATCTCGTGGTGGGTCAGCCGGTAAGGGGTCTGCCTGATCCACTCCGAGATGGCTGCCAGCGTGATGTCGTAGGCGAGGGGGTAGTACTGCTTGATGTGGTCTGCCAGCGGATTGTGGCTGCCGATCTGGTACTTGACCCGCAGCAGCATGGCGCTGATGTGGGTCTGCAGGTCGGCTCGCAGCTGCAGGTCGCCCCGCAGATCATAGGGGTAGTGCTGGTGGATGTACGTGAGCAGATGTTCCACCAGCTGTTCGCTCTCGGCCGCCATGGCCGGGCTAAGCTGAGGCGCTTCGGCAATCAGGCGCGCCTGGATCTGGATAGCGAGGCAGGCTATCTCCTCTTCTCCCGGCGGGGTGAGGGTCGGCAGTTCGCCATAGATGTCACGAGCGACTGCCAGCAGGGGGGCAGTGAGATCCTCGCTGGCGAATTGGCGCAGCTCGTGGCCAGCGGCCTGGCGCAGCAGAGCGACGGCGCAATAGATGGCAAGCTGCTGCAAACTCTCGTCGGCCAGACGCAGCTGATGACGGCTCAGCTGGGCGTGAATGTGGTTGCCCACTACCTCCAGGGTTTTGCTGGGGCAGAGGTTGGGTAGCAGGGTTTGCAACTGATTGTTGTGCAGCAACTCCTGATAGAGCAGCTGGGTCAGGCAGGCACGGATTGCCGTCTCGCTCCCCTGTATCCGCATACCCACCCGTGGTTTGCTCTCGACCGCGAGGCCAAAGTGAGCAAGCTGTTCCCGCACTTCCGCCATATCGCCCTGCAGCGCCGTCCGGCTCAGGTACCAGGTATCGGCCAGCTCATCGAGCTTGATCCCCTGCTCTGCCGTCAGCAGCAGGATCTGCAGATGCAGCACCCGTTCGCGACTGGTGCGCGGCAAGGTACTCTCCTGTCCCTGCGCTGCCAGCAATGCCTCAAACAGCGTCTGATTGTAGATCTTCAGCTGGTAGCCGCTGCCACGCTGGTGGATCAGGTGGGCGCCGTGCGTGGCAATCAGTTCGTTGAGGGTCGCCACATCGGTGCGTACGGTGCGGGTGGAGACATTGAGGCGCCGTGCCAGCTCCTCCTGCGGCAGCGGTTCGGCATGAAGTTGGGTCAGCAGCTGGTGCAGTCTCGGGTGGGGCAGCTTGATCATGTGGGGATGAGCGTCTCCTGTCGCACGATAAAAGGGCCGATGTTAACAAGCATGTCACCAGCAGGCCAGGCACCGGTCAGTGATTAAACCGGTGCCCGTGACTGCCATCACGCCAACAGTCGTTTCACCATGGCCAGCAGAGTCCGTACATCATCAGGACGGGTCTGACCGCTCACGCTGTCGATGATGGAACTGTAGACGTGAGGGATCACCTTCTCGACCCCGGCATCCAGCGCGATTCGCACAATCTCTTCAAAGTTGTCCAGATCGATGCCGCCGGTGGGCTCCAGCCAGAAGCCGTGGCGGGCACACGCCTCAGCCACCGCCTGATACTCGTCGCGGCAGGCCAGCCCGCCCATGGGGAAGAACTTGACCGAGCTGCCACCCATGTCCTTGAGCAGGGCGATGGCGGTATCGATGGGGACAATACCGTCCGGCTGCCCGGCGCTGAGCGGGCCGGTGGAGATCTTCACCATGCCCGGCATGCCGGTGGGGGAGATCAGGCCGTTGACCAGCGTCTCTGACTGGCCGAGCAGCGCCCGGCTGGCGCCAACGCCAGTGAACACCTGGTTGACGTGCTGGGGCTGCAGCTGGCAGGCCAGCTCGGCCACCATGGCGGATTGGCGTGGATCACCGGCTCCCAGTCCGATGGAGAGGGCGTTGTCGATAAGCTTGGCGTAAGCCCGCATGTCGGCCACCGCGGAGGGGATATCCGGGTAGTTTTTGGAGAGCACTCCGACCAGCACGTGGCCTTCGGCTGCGTCGTACACCTCGACGGCATTCTCTTTGGAACCTGCCAGCACGTTGAGACAGATCCGATCACGGTAGTAGTTGGGGGTAAGGGACATCAGCGATTCTCCTGAACGAGGTTGGCAATGGCAAAGTGGATTTGGTCGAGCTGGGGCACAGTGACGCTGCGCACATCGATCTCGATGTGCCCCTCGTTGGCCTTGTAGCCGCGGCAGTAGATGGCAGGCGTGCCCTGTTGCAGACGGGTGACGACCTGCACCGTGGTCATGCCGATCTGCTGGTGGTTGAAGGCGATATCGGTGCGGGCGATATCGCGCCCTGCGCTGTCCCACACCACTTTGGCTGTGACGCCGGGCAGCTGGTTGAGGCGCTCGATGAAGGGGGTCATCTTGGCGACCATGGCGGCGCCGCTCTCTTTCTCTTTGGCCAGATAGCGCTCGATGGCATGGGTCAGGCCGAGGATCCCCTCCTTGCCCACCTTCATGGCGCGGCCGATGCCGTTGGCTTGCTGCTTGACCCACTCCACGTACTGACGCTTGCCAAGTACCAGCCCGCTGGTGGGGCCTTCAATGGCCTTGGCGCCGCTGTAGATGACCAGATCCGCCCCCTGGTTGTAGTAGAGGCGCAGATCCTCTTCGGCGGCTGCATCAACGATGAGCGGGAGCCCGTGGGCCTTGGCGACCTCGGCGGCTTCGGCCACCGACAGAATGCTCTTCTGCACGCAGTGGTGGGACTTGATATAGAGGATGGCTGCAGTGTTGGCATTGATGGCAGCGGCCAGCTGGGCGGGGGAGCACTCGTTGGCGTAACCGGCTTCCGCTACCTTGCCGCCACCCAGATTGACCATGGTACCGACCGGGGCGCCGAAGTTGACGTTGTGTCCCTTGGCCAGCACGATTTCGCTTGGCACATCGTGGGTATGGGCGTGCAACTGCTCGAGGCGGTAGGGGTCGCCGCGTACGATCACGGCGGCCACCGACTGGGCGATGCCGGCGCTGGCGCAGGAGACCACCACCGCATCTTCCACTCCCAGCAGGCCAGCCAGATAGGCGCCGGTCTTGTTGACCAGATCCTTGACCTCGAAGTAGTGGCCGAGGCCGAAGTTGACCGCATCGACCACCTCCTGCTCGGGGGTAGATACGCCGAGAATGGTCATGCGCCCGGAGGCGTTGATCACCGGTTTGAGCTGATATTTCTCATAAACAGAAGGCATGGTGTGATTTCCCATAGTGAGTCAGAACCAGTTCGCCCCCTACCAGGGCGGCGAGAGGCTGCAGTTGTTGGTCACCGCTGCGGGACTGGGCTTCGGTATCCATAAACAGGGTCGGGCCGCTGGCGACCTCGAACAGGGTCAGATCGGCATCGGCGCCCACCTCAAGCCGCCCCTTGCCGGAAAGGTGCAGGGCATCGGCGGCCTGATGGGTGACACAGGCGAGCACCTGCTCCAGCGTCATGCCGATGGCGAGAAACTTCGACATCACGTGAGCCAGACTGTAGACCGGCCCCTTGATGCGGTTCTTGCAGTAGATGTCGGAGCTGATGGTGCGGGGCAGGATCCCCTGCCGGATAGCCAGCTCCGCCACCTCGAAGCTGAAGCTGGCGCCGCCGTGGCCGATGTCTAGCAAGAGGCCCCGCTGCATCGCCTCGCGCACAGCTTGGCGCAGCTCGCCAGCCGGGGTCAGGATGCGGTTGGGCTTACCATTGAAGCAGTGGGTCAGCAGATCGCCATCTCCCAGCAGGGCGACGATCTCGTCCAGATCCGGCGGCGTGTTACCCACATGCACCATCAGCGGTAGCTGGCCGTGGGCCTGTTGCAGCGCCTTGGCCATGCGCAGCGGTTGCAGACCGTTTTCTCCGACTACGCTGCCGCTCATCCGCGCCTTGATGCCGACGATAAAGTCGGGGTGGCGGCGAATGGCTGCCGAGGCGAGATCCATATCGAGGTCTCTGCTATCCGCCAGCTCGTTCTGGCGTAGCAGACCAATACGGGAGATGTTGAGCAGGGCATGCACCCGGGTCTTGCAACCTGCAGCGATCTGCTGGAAGTCATCCACATCGTCGGCTCCGGTGCTGCCGGCATCGATGACGGTGGTGACGCCTGATTCGACTCCAACCTTGTCCGGTTCATCGTGATAGATGGGGGAGGCGGGGTAGCAGTGGGTGTGGCCATCGATCCAGCCGGCGCTGACGTGGATCCTGCCTGCAAGATCCAGTGTCCGCCGCGCCGTTGCCGTCCCCGGCAGGGAGCCGATGGCGGCGATTTGGCCCTCCCTGATGGCGATATCGACGAGCTGGCCATCTCCCTGGCGCCCCGCTTTGATGATCGTGTCGTACATGCTGATAACCTCTGGCGAGCCGCCCCGCAGGGCGGCTGGTACTTACACAAGGGCGACCGGGAAGAAGGTACCCAGCAGCATGGCTCCCAGGATGGCACCGCCGGTGATGGGCTTGCCCCACACGTAGAACAGCAGGGCACCCAGCAGGGAACCGATACCGATGGGGATCGAGGCACCCATGGCGGAGAGGATGATGAGGGGGCCGAGGAAGCGGCCAGAGCTGTTGCCAGCGCCCATCATGACGTCGGCTCCGTAGGTGGAGTTGCTCTGGTTGATGGTGAACTTGCGCGCCAGAATGATGACGTAGCCGATGGCCAGACCAATCCCCATGCCGGTTGCCAACGAGGCACCGAAGTTTTCCACCGGATAGACGATGCCGGCACCCAGCAGCAGGGCTGGCACACCGAGGCCGACCCCAGTCTGGATGGCACCGCCGATATCCAGGATCCCCACCAGGGATCCCTCGATGATGCGGGCGAACAGGAAGCTGGCGCCGAAAGCGGCTACCGCGCCGTAGGCACCCGTGTCCATTCCGGCTTTCAGCATGGCGACGAAGGCTACCTCGTTGAAGGCACCGACCCCGTACAGATAGAACATATGGGTACCGGCAAAGACCCCGGCCGAGAGCAGGCCGACGAAGATGGGGAATGACCAGTCGGCATACCAGAAGTTGTTTTTCAGTTTCTCATCCATGGTGTGACCCCTTATTTGCCGCTCAGCAGGTTATGGACGTTTTCCAGCCACAGGGGGACACCCATATGGAAGGATTCAATCAGTTTCATGTCGAAGCCGCGGAAGAAGCCGCTCAGCACGAACAGCAGGACGATGGCCGCCATCATCACCTTGGTGACGTGGTTCCAGCCGCTCTCTTCAACCCCTTTGCCGATCAGGATGCCGAGCACCAGACCCGGTACCGCGTTGCCCATGATGAGCTGTGCCAGACCGCCGAAGATGGTGGCCCAGAAACCGGATTTCTTGCCCGCTTCGATGGCTGCCAGCCAGAAGATCACCGGCATGACGGTGTTGACCAGCAGGTTGGCGGCCGGCACCAGTACCTTGACTGCGGTGACCTGCAATGCAGCCGGGACGGCTGCGGCCGTGCTGTTGAGGAAGGCGACCACGATGGCGCCAATGATGCCGCCAGCGATGGCCATCTTTTTCGGGTCGTGCAGGGTGGTGGCAAGATCCCGGTTCTTGAACAGCAGTGCCGCCGTGGCCCAGTGCGGGATGATGCGGTGATCCACATCCTGGGTGAAGGCGCCAGCCGCCACGGTGGAGGCCCAGGCGTTGAAGAAGAAGCCCAGACCAAACGAGAAGTGGGAAGCGGGATCCCCTTCGCAGGAGTTGAGTTCGCCCAGGGTACGGAAGGCGCCCATGCCTTGTACGGTCGGGGCGTGGAACATCCGCGCCGCGCCGGCCCCCACCCCGACGCCAACCAGGCCGCCAATGATGAGAGACTTGATAAATATGATTAGAAACATCCAACGTATCCTTCTTGTGGGGTGGTGCCGGTCAGGAGATCACACCTGGGTGAACGTCACCCTGGCGACGTCGAGACTGGTGACCTGAACCGTGATCTCCAGCTGGACGCGGTATTCGCGGCGCTGGCGCGGCAGGAAGAAGAACAGGAACTTCTCCACCCGGACCGACTCCTCGGCTTTGAGCACCTGTACATCTACCGGCTCAATGCGCAGCAGTACCTGCTGGTTGTCCTTGAGCAGTGTGGGTTGCACCTGGCTGAGGGCGGAGGCAAACGCCTGCTGACGGGTTGTTCCCTTGCCGCTGACGGTGACCCGGGTGGTGAAGTTCTCTTTCATCAGGCGTGTCCGTGTTTCTTGGCGAAGGCTTCAACCAGTTTCTGGCCCAGCTCTTCCTTGTCCATGAAGCCAAAGCCCAGCACGACGCAGCCTTCGTTGATGGCGGTGACGCCCTCTTCAATGGAGCGCATGCCGTAGCGGCACTTGTAGCCGTACTTGGTCTGGGCTGTGATGGCACCGGCGCCGCCGCTGCCGCAGAAGGAGATCCCCAGATCCGCCTGCTCCTTGTTCATCACGTCGCCGAGCTTCATGTCGGCGGCCATGCCGGGGATGATGGTCACGCTGGCTCCGGCTGCTTCCGCGCCTGCACCCACTTTCTGACCCTTGCCGAGACGATCTCCAATCACGAGTTTGATGGCAGTCATTTAGTTATCTCCTGTTACTGAGCTGAGTTCGTTTTCTTTGGCTACTTCAAAATGGACGGACAAGAGGTGTGCCTCTTCGTAGGCGAGTCGCTCCAGCCAGCTGACAACCTGCTCGGCGAGACGCAGGGAGAGGGGAGAGATCTCCTCAAACAGGCTGAGGTCAACTTCCGGCAGCGGTTCACCGCTGTGGGAGCGCCACACCATGGCTTTGACGTGTGAGGCCAGCATCTGCTGCTGCACCTCGTTGGGGCGGATGCCCTGATCGCCCAGCAGAATATGAATGCGTGCCAGGATCTGGTCGGTCTGGCGCAGCAGCGCCGGGCTGTCCGGGGTCAGGGTCTGGTCGTGGGTCTCTGTTTGCAATGTCTGCTCTCCAAGGCTGGCAGAAGGGATGGCTCTACCCTAAGCCGACACGAATAGAGAGAGGAGGCAGCTTTTTTCCGATTCGAAGCGGAAATTCCCGTCATTCGGGGTCAAAGAGAGCCCTTTGTTGGCAAAAGAGAGTGGAAAAGGTCTGAACGAGGCTGGATTAGTGTGAGCGGAGGCGCACTTTTCCGTTTTCAACGGGCAGCTGAGCCTTGGCGAAAAGTGTGAATTGCCTCACGCAGGCGGGGTGTATTCATGAAACAGCAGGCAAGAAAAAGGGCGGTTGGCCGCCCTTGAACGATGAGATGGGGGTCGAGGTTAGCTGGCGCCTGCCGCGCTGGCGGCAGCCCTGTTCTGGTAGCGCAGATCCTCTTCGATGGTCACTACCACCTCGAGCGGCTTGCCATCGCGGAAGACCGAGATGGAGAGCTTGGTGCCGGGGCGGCTCTCGACGATCTTGTCCATGGCGGCACGTACCCCGGTGATCGCTTCGCCGTTGATCTTGAGCAGCACGTCACCCCGTTGCAGGCCGCCTTTGGCCGCCGGACCGACCGGATCCAGACTCTCGACGATGAGGCCGCGCAGTTCGCCCAGATTCATCATACGGGCGACGATGGGGTTGATCTCGACACTGGAGATACCGAGATAGCCGCGAATGACGCGGCCGTTGGTGATCAGCTCGTCCATGATCCGCTTGGCCAGCCGGTAGGGGATGGCGAAGCTGATGCCGTAGCTCTCCTGATTGCCGTTGAGGTGATAGGTGGCGGTGTTGATGCCAACCAGGTCACCCCGGCCGTTGACCAGAGCACCACCCGAATTGCCGGCATTGATGGCTGCGTCGGTTTGCAGCAGATCCTGCCGGCCATTGCTGTCCGGCCCCATGCTGGAGAGACCGGTGCGGCCGGTGGCGCTGATGATCCCCTGGGTGATGGTCTGGCCGACGTTGTAGGGGTTGCCGATGGCAAGCACCACGTCGCCCACCTCGGGCTGGCTGTTCTGATCCTGCGGGATCACCGGCAGGTTATCCGATTCGATGTAGAGCACCGCCAGATCGGTGAGCTGATCGGTGCCGACCAGTTCGGCGCTGAAGACGCGGCCATCCTGCAGGGCGACGATGATCTGATCGGCATCGGCGATGACGTGGTAGTTGGTCAGCACATAGCCACGCTGGTTCATGATGACGCCAGAGCCCAGCCCCTGTGGCTGCAGCTGTCCGCGATTGCCCTGATTGGAGGCAAAGCTGCGGGTATAGATGTTGACGACTGCCGGGCCGGCGCGGTGGGCGGCGTAAGAGAAGCTCAGTTCGCGGGCATTGGTGATCAGGCCGGGCAGTTGAGCCCCGCCACGGAAATTGGGGAACAGCAGCAACAGCAGTGCCGCAACGGTCAAACCGAAACCGACAGACTTGCCCAAGTAACTGACTAAAGAGGGGATTTTCATGTCATTCTCATCCGTGCTGGCTGCGGGCAGAGAATAACACTATCGATGGATAAAAATCACCCGCGGCGAGTGCCGCGGGTGATGGGGGATTAACGGATTACCAGATAGAGGGAAGAGTCGCCGCGCTGGATGTTGAGAGCCAGTACGTCCGGCTTGCTCTTGAGCGCTTTGGTCAGTTCACCCAGGGTGTTGATGCGCACCCGGTTGACCCCGATGATGATGTCACCCTTCTGCAGGCCGGAAGCGGCTGCCGCAGAGCGGGGATCAATATCGGCCACCGCGACACCGGAGACCGGGTCGGTAGTGGTGCTCAGCTTGGCCCCTTCCAGTGCCGGATGCAGCGCGCTGGCGCGTACTTCGCTGTCATCGGCCTGCTTCAGGGTCACCTTGGCAGTTTGTGACTTGCCATCGCGGATCAGCCCCAGCTCGACCTGCTTGCCGGCGCCCATGGTGGCGATCTTGGCGCGCAGCTCGCCGAAGGAGCGAACCGGTTTGCCATCGATGCTGACGATGATATCGCCCGCCTTGATGCCCGCCTTGTCGGCTGCGGAACCCGGCATCACCTGATTGACGAAAGCGCCATCCTTCTTGTTGTAACCGAAGGTCTTGGCGATGTCGGAGGTGAGCTCGGTGCCGGTAATACCCAGCTGGCCGCGACGTACTTCACCGTACTTGACGATCTGGTCGGCCAGATCCCGCACCATGTTGGAGGGGATGGCGAAGCCGATGCCGATGTTGCCACCGTTGGGGCCCAGAATCGCGGTATTGATACCGATCAGCTCGCCACGCAGGTTGAGCAGGGCGCCGCCGGAGTTACCGGAGTTGATGGCTGCATCGGTCTGGATGAAGTTCTCCAGATTTTCGATGTTGAGGCCGCTACGGCCCAGCGCACTGACAATACCTGAGGTGACGGTCTGACCCAGACCAAAGGGGTTGCCGATGGCCAGCGCATAGTCACCGACCCGCAGCTCGTCGGAGTCGGCGAACTTGATCTGCACCAGATCTTCCGCCTTGATTTGCAGCAGGGCGATGTCGGACTGTTTGTCTTCACCGATCTTCTTGGCCGCATATTCACGACCATCTTTCAGGTTGACCTTGATCTCGTCCGCCTCGTGAACCACGTGGGCGTTGGTGATCACGTAGCCCTTCTTGGCATCGATGATGACGCCGGATCCGAGCGCCTGGAAGGGCTGCTCGCTCACCTGTTCGTCAGGCATGTTGGGGCCAAAGAAGAAGCGGAACTGCTCGGGCAGGCGCTGGCGGGTCACTTTTTTGCCTGAGACAGAAATGTTGACCACGGCCGGAGTGACCTGCTCCAGAACAGGAGCCAGACTCGGCATCTCCTGGTTGGAGCCTAACAGGGAAGGCAGTGCAGCCTGAGCAGGGGCCGCAGACATGGCGATACCGACACTGAGGGCTAGCACACTGAGCATGGAAAGAGGTTTACGCATATGAAAAACAGCTCCCAGAAAAAGTTGCATTGCAATCGTCAAGGTCAGACCACAGACGTTCCCGATTAGTTCCGCAAGGGACTGTGACCCGCTTACTTGAGCAGACCGGAAGAGGCGCCGGCATAGTCGCGAGGCGGTACGCCCTGCTCGGCTTCGGCCTTGGTCTCTTCCTCTTCCACCAAGACTTCGCGGAACAGCGGCTCCTGAGCCTTGGCCAGAAACTTGCTCTGATCTGCCATGTGGCGATAGAGGGTTTGATACTGCTCGGCCAGCTGCTCCATCAGTGCCGCACTGTCGGCAAAGTGGGTATTGATCTGGCCCTGATAGTTTTCGAGCTCTTTATGGGCCTTTTTCAGCTCTTGTTCCAAACGACCGGCGTCACGGCTGCGAACCGAAAAACGGCCGATGATGATCCCGACGATCAAGGCTGCGACAGCCAGCAGGATCCCAGTTGACAGACTCATAGATGCTCCTTGTTACAGCTAAAACAGTGTGTGTTCATACGGCTGGATGAACCGCCATGCCTTGATGGCACTATACCGTGCGTCCTGAGGGCGTGATACCATTTTGTCCTCTATTCAGGGAGTTGGAGAGGCCCTCAAGGATGACACCGCAGCAAAAATACCAGCAGGATCTGCTACGACCCGGCGTGCATGCCGACCCCGCTCAGGGGATGGCCATCAACAGGCTGGAGCGACTCTATCAGGATTTGCTGCATCGCCCGACTCCGACCAGATCCCGCGGGCTGTTTGGCTGGTTGCAAAAGCCCAGGGCGCAGGAGCCCATCCTGGGGATCTATATGTGGGGTGGAGTGGGCAGAGGCAAGACCTGGCTGATGGATACTTTTTTCGACAGCCTGCCGGGGACGCGCAAAATGCGCTGTCATTTCCATCGCTTCATGCAGCGGGTCCATGATGAACTCAAGGTGTTGAGCGGTCAGTCTGACCCGCTCAAGCTGGTAGCTGCCAAGCTGGCCGGCGAGACGGACATCATCTGTTTCGACG
This sequence comes from Aeromonas sp. HMWF016, assembly GCF_963878195.1. NCBI lineage: Bacteria > Pseudomonadati > Pseudomonadota > Gammaproteobacteria > Aeromonadales > Aeromonadaceae > Aeromonas > Aeromonas sp. HMWF016. Next base: position 148,405 of record NZ_CAWNWX010000082.1, on the reverse strand, counting down.
AATTTTTCGTCTCCGATATCACAGATGCCATGTTGTTGGGCACGCTGTTTCAGGAGTTGTTCGGTCAGGGCGTCGTGCTGGTGGCAACCTCAAACATTCCGCCAAAGGATCTTTATCGCAACGGGCTGCAGCGAGCCCGTTTTCTGCCAGCCATCGAGCTTATCGAGCGTCATTGTGAAGTACTTAACGTCGATGGTGGCATCGACTATCGCCTGCGGACACTGGAGCAGGCAGAGATTTATCATTGCCCGCTGGATCTGCAGGCAAAAACGAATCTTGATCGCTATTTCCAGCAATTAACCGGTGGGCACGAGGCCTCCGAGGGGCGTTTTGAGGTCAATCATCGCCAGCTGACGTCGCTGGGGATGGGGGAAGGGGTGCTCTATATGGATTTCGAGCAACTTTGCTGTACTCCCCGCTCCCAGAACGACTATATCGAGTTGGCCCGGCTGTTCCACACCGTGTTGCTGGCCAATGTTCAACCAATGGGCAGAGGCACGGATGACGCGGCCCGCCGCTTCATCGCCATGATCGACGAGTTCTATGAACGGCACGTCAAACTCATCATGTCGGCCGCCGTGCCCATGACGGAGCTCTATGGTGAAGGGCTGCTGAATTTCGAATTCCAGCGCTGTCTTTCACGGCTTCAGGAAATGCAATCGCACGAATACCTTGCCAGAGTGCACCTTCCTTAGTCACAATACCGCGCCTGCCAGTCGGATGGGCATCTGCGGCAGGTAGGGCCGGGCGACATTTGCTAGCTTCATGGCAGTGAAATTAGCAGGTGATATTTAAGGCAACTTCACTTATAATCGCCCGGCCCACGTTACAGCTGTCGATAAGACAGCAACACTTTAAGCTTTACTTGTATTCGAAGGGGTACAGGTAGGCCATCGTTTGTTGTTTGTGGGAGAGCCCCCATAAACAATTGGGTCTGTAACAGGTAATTGGGTTTAACTTAATGAAAACTTTCGTTGCCAAGCCAGAAACCGTAAAACGTGACTGGTACATTGTGGACGCAGAAGGTAAAACTCTGGGTCGTATCGCAACCGAGATCGCTGCTCGTCTGCGTGGTAAGCACAAAGCTGAATACACTCCGCACGTTGACACCGGTGATTACATCATCGTTGTAAACGCTGAGAAGGTACGTGTAACCGGTAAGAAAACTACCGACAAAATGTACCACGCTCACTCCGGTTTCCCGGGTGGTATCAAGTCCATCAGCTTCGACAAGCTGATTCAGCGTAAACCGGAAATGGTAATCGAAGCTGCTGTTAAAGGCATGCTGCCGAAAGGTCCTCTGGGCCGTGCCATGTTCCGTAAACTGAAAGTTTACGCAGGCGCCGAGCACGCTCACGCTGCTCAGCAACCTCAAGTACTGGATATCTAATCGGGAACTGGCAACATGGCAGAAAATCAATACTACGGTACCGGCCGTCGCAAAAGCTCCACTGCTCGCGTATTTATCAAAGCGGGTAGCGGTAAGATCGTAATCAACCAGCGCTCCCTGGAGCAGTACTTCGGCCGTCCGACTGCCCGCATGGTAGTTCGTCAGCCGCTGGAACTGGTTGAGATGACCGAGAAACTGGATCTGTACATCACCGTTAACGGTGGTGGCATCTCCGGTCAAGCTGGTGCGATCCGCCACGGTATCACTCGTGCTCTGATGCAGTACGACGAAACCCTGCGTTCCGAACTGCGTAAAGCTGGCTTTGTTACTCGTGATGCCCGTAAGGTTGAGCGTAAGAAAGTCGGTCTGCACAAAGCTCGTAAGCGTCCGCAGTACTCCAAGCGTTAATTCGCTTCTGGTACTCACTCTTTCGAGTGTCAAAAAAGCCTGGCAACTGCCAGGCTTTTTTTATTGGTGATCTTTCCTGCCGCAATGCTAACCATACGTCACAAAAGACAAAAAATTGTATATTTATTGTTTTCTGGGACGACCTCTCTTTCTTGTCAAGTTGTTATCTTTTCTTTAAAATTTCCTCGGTTTTTCTGTGGCAATTGTAACTCCAGCTTCCGCCGCTGTTGTCACGGGAAAAGGGGAACAGGGACACAATAAGAATGTGCGGAGTCCACATGGGAGAGTTTTTGGATGAGCAATGCGCCAGTTGATAACGGTCGCCGCAGATTTCTTACCTGGTCAACGGTTGCCGTTGGCGGGGTAGGAGCTGCGTTTACCGCAGTGCCGTTTATAAAATCATGGAACCCGAGTGCCAAGGCCAAAGCGGCCGGCGCCCCGGTTGAAGTCGATATCAGCAAGTTGGAACCGGGTCAGCTCATCCGTGTCGAGTGGCGAGGCAAGCCGGTCTGGGTGGTGAACCGCACCAAGCAGACGCTGGATGCGCTCTCTGCGCATGACGACAAGCTGCGGGATCCCTCATCCGAAGAGCCGCAACAGCCTGACTATGCCCACAACGGGTATAGATCCATCAAGCCGGAAATTTTCGTCGCGGTCGGCATCTGCACCCACCTCGGGTGTTCGCCCTCCTATTTGCCGGACAGCTTTGGCGAGCAGGTGCAAGGGGTCACATCCGGCTTCTTCTGCCCGTGCCATGGCTCCAAGTTCGATATGGCCGGCCGTGTATTCCAGGGGGTGCCTGCACCGCTGAACCTGGTCATTCCGCCATACAAATTCATCAACGACACCACCATTCTGGTCGGTGCCGACGGCAAGGAGGCCTGATCATGTTGAGCAAACTGATGGGCTGGATCGACTACCGGTTCCCGCTCACTGCCATGTACAACGACCACATGGCCAAGTATCCGGCACCGAAAAACCTGAACTTCTGGTACTTCTTCGGCTCCCTCGCGATGCTGGTGCTGGTTAACCAGATCATCACCGGTATCTGGCTGACCATGAACTATAACCCCTCTGCGGAAGGCGCCTTTGCCTCCGTCGAGTACATCATGCGGGATGTGGATTACGGCTGGCTGCTGCGCTACATGCACTCAACCGGCGCATCCGCGTTCTTCATCGTGGTCTATCTGCACATGTTCCGCGGCATGATCTACGGCTCCTACCAGAAGCCGCGCGAGCTGCTGTGGATCTTCGGCATGCTGATCTTCCTCTGCCTGATGGCGGAAGCCTTCATGGGCTATCTGCTGCCGTGGGGTCAGATGTCCTTCTGGGGGGCTCAGGTCATCATCTCGTTGTTCGGTGCCATTCCGGTTATCGGTGACGATCTGACCCTGTGGATCCGCGGTGACTACGTTATCTCCGGCGCCACCCTGAACCGCTTCTTCGCGCTGCACGTCATCGCGTTGCCGCTGGTGCTGGTGATGCTGGTTGCGATGCACATCCTGGCGCTGCATGAAGTGGGCTCCAACAACCCGGACGGCATCGACATCAAGAAGCACAAGGACGAGAACGGCTGGCCGCTGGATGCGGTGGCATTCCACCCTTACTTCACCGTCAAGGACATGATCGGCGTCGCCGGCTTCCTGTTCTTCTTCTGCGCCATCATCTTCTTCAAACCGGACATGTGGGGTTACTTCCTCGAGAAGCCGAACTTTGAAGTGGCCAACGGCCTGAAGACACCGGCCCACATTGCGCCTGTGTGGTACTTCACCCCCTTCTATGCGATTTTGCGTGCCGTACCCGACAAGCTGCTGGGCGTTATCATGATGGGTCTCTCCATCGTGGTGCTGTTCCTGCTGCCCTGGCTGGATCGCTGCAAGGTGCGTTCGGTGCGCTATCGCAGCAAGCTGCACAAGCTGAACATCGCCCAGTTCGTGGTCTGCTTCATCATCCTGGGTGTTCTGGGGGTGCTGCCATCGACCCCGACCCTGACCCTGATCGCTCAGGTGTGTACCTTGGGTTACTTCGGTTTCTTTGTCCTGCTGTTCTTCTATAGCAAGAACGAAAGCACCAAGCCGCTGCCGGAAAGGGTGACATTTAAATGAAAAAAATAATATTTGCAGTGCTGACCCTGCTGCCATCTCTGGTGTTTGCCAATACCGGAGCCGTGCATCTGGACAAGGCCAACTATGACCTGAGTGACAAGGCGTCACTGCAGCGTGGTGCGGCCACCTTCATGAACTACTGCTTCGGGTGCCACAGCACCCAGTATCAGCGTTACAACCGGGTAGCCGAGGATCTGGGGATCCCGGCTGATCTGATGGCGTCCAATCTCATCGTCAACGGTGCCAAGATTGGTGACCTGATGGAAAACTCGGTGCACGACAAGGATGCGGCCAAGTGGTTTGGTGCGGCGCCTCCCGATCTGACGCTGGTTGCCCGTGTGCGTGGTGCGGACTGGATCTACACCTATCTGCGCTCGTTCTACGTGGATCCGACCCGTCCGTTTGGTGTGAACAACGTGGTGTTCCCGTCCGTGGGTATGCCCCATGTGCTGGAACCGCTGCAGGGCACTCCGCGCGCCGAGTTCGCCACCCACACGGTCGATGGAGTCGAGACCCAGCAGGTTGTCAGCATCAAATCTGACGGCAATGGTGAAATGAATAACGAAGAGTATGATCAGACGGTGCTGGATCTGGTAAACTTCTTGGTCTACTCGGCTGAACCGGTCAAACAGGAGCGCGAACGCATGGGCTTCTGGGTACTTGGTTTCATCGTGATCTTCTTCATCTTCACTGTGCTGTTGAAGAAGGAATTCTGGCGCGACGTTCACTAAGCGACCAGATCCGGGTAATATAATGCACGGCAATGAAGACCATAGAGGCTTCATTGCCGTTTCTGCTTTTAAATGACGGGAGGGTTCAATGGCTGTAGCTGCCAATAAGCGTTCGGTAATGACGCTGTTTTCCGGTGCCAACGATATGTTCAGCCATCAGGTGCGTATTGTCCTGGCGGAGAAGGGTGTTAGCGTGGATATTTGCCAGGTTGACCCTGCCAACTTGCCGGATGAACTGGCCGAGCTGAACCCCTACAACTCTGTACCGACCCTGGTCGATCGCGAGCTGGCACTCTATACCTCGCGCATCATCATGGAGTATCTGGACGAGCGTTTCCCGCATCCGCCCCTGATGCCTGTCTACCCGGTAGCCCGTGGTAACAGCCGTCTGATGATGCACCGCATCGAGCTGGACTGGTACTCGCTGGCTGACAAGATCATGGCTGGCACCGATGCCGATGCTGCACGCAACGAGCTGCGGGACAATCTGCTGGCCATCGCGCCGATCTTCGGTGAAATGCCCTACTTCATGAGCGAAGAGTTTGGTCTGGTGGATTGCTACATGGCTCCGCTGTTGTGGCGTCTGCCGAGCCTTGGCATCGACCTGACCGGTCGTGGTGCCAAAGAGCTGAAGGCCTACATGGTTCGCCTGTTCGAGCGTGAGTCCTTCCAGGCCTCCCTGACCGAGGCCGAGCGCGAGATCCGTGCCGGCGTATGAGCATGGAACCGACAATGACCCCGAGCCGCCCGTACTTGTTACGGGCGTTTTATGACTGGTTGCTGGACAATGACCTGACCCCCCATCTGGTGGTCAACGTCAACATTCCCCATGTGATGGTGCCGATGCAGTTTGCTCAGGATGGGCAGATTGTGCTGAATATCGCGCCACGTGCCGTGGTGCAGTATCACATGGATAACGAAGCGATCAGCTTCAGTGCCCGCTTTGGCGGTGTCTCCCAGCAGGTTTACATCCCGATGGCGGCCGTGTTGGCCATTCATGCCCGGGAAAACGGCGTGGGCACCATGTTCCCGCCCGAACCTGGCTATGACATCTGGCTGGAGCAGGCCGAGGCGCCGGTGGAGCCAGAGCCGGAACCGCCGCGTCCAAGCGGTCGTCCGACCCTGAAAGTGATCAAATAAAAAAACGCAGCCGGTTGGCTGCGTTTTTTATATCCGCTTCGCATCATCAGTTCTGAGCGTACTCGAAGGCCTTGATTACGCGCTTCACGCCGTTGACGTGGCGGGCGATCTCGACGGCTTGTTCCCCTTCCTGGCGAGTAACCAGACCGATCAGGAATACCTCGCTATCTTCGGTCACGACCTTCACCTTGGTGCTGTCGAAGTTCTTGGTGCCGAACATATCGGCTTTCACCTTGGAAGTGATCCAGGAGTCATTGCTGCGGGTGGTGAAGCTGGCTGGTTGACCAAGACGCAACTCGTTGTAGACGTGGCGAACCCCTTCGATGCGACCGACGATTTTGCCTGCCTCGAGTTTGTACACGTCAGAAGGTGTCTGGCCGACCAGCAGGACGCGGCCATTGTTGCTGTAGACGCTGATCTTGCTGGCCGCGCTCAGTGGTTTGTTGTCGGCCAGCAGGTTGGCTGCTTTGAGCTCTATGGCCTGATCGTCCCACTGGGCGCCCAGGGTGCGGCGATCGCCGGAGGCCTTGGCAGTACCGGCTGCGCCGCCAACTACCACTGCCGCACAGCCTTGCAGCAGCAGGGAACCGGCCAGCAGGCCAAGAATGAGGATCTGCTTGTTCATGGTTTCAATCTTCCTGTTGCGGGAAAAGAGTCTGGTCGATGAGATCACACAGGCAGTGCAGGGTCAACAGGTTCACTTCCAGAATGCGAGGCCGACGTGCGGATGGCACGCGGATCTCCACATCGTTCGGTCCCAGCAGGCCGGCCATCTCGCCACCGTCGCCACCACTCAGTACCACTATGGTCATGTCGCGGGAGAGCGCAGCTTCCGCCGCCTTGATCAGGCTGCGGCTGTGACCCGAGGTGGTGATCACCACCAGAATGTCACCCGGTTGACCCAGTGCCCGGATCTGCTTGGCGTAGACCTCTTCAAAGCCGTGATCGGTAGCGATGGCGCTGATGGTTGCCATGTCAGGGGTCAGTGCCATGCCGGGCAGAGAGGGGCGCTGGGTCTCGTAGCAGTTGACCAGCTCGGAGATAAACAGCTGCGCCAGTGCGGCAGAAGGACCGTTACCGCATGCCAGCACCTTGTGGCCATTGAGCAGGCAGATGGTGATCATCTGGGCTGCAGTATGGATGGCATCCGGCAGCGCCTCGGCAGCTGCGATCTTGGTCTGGATGCTTTCGGTGTAGTTCTCTTTGATGCGGTCTGTCATAGGGTCCTCTTAAAATGCGTTCCGGATCCAGTCTGGCTGGTCCCCCTCGAACGCGATCACATCGAATCGGCAGGCCTGGCTGGCCTCGTTGATGGCATGTTGCTTCAAATAGTGGCGCGCTGCCAGCATGATCTTGCGCTGTTTTGCCCGGGTAACCGAACTGGCCGCTCCACCATGGCTGGCAGAGGCCCGGTACCTCACCTCAACAAACACCAGGGTCTGGCCCTGGTGCATGATGAGATCGATTTCGCCACCCCGGCAGCGATAGTTGCGGGTCACCGGCTGCAGACCCTGGGCCTGCAGCCAGCGTTCAGCCACTAGCTCAAAGTGCTGTCCCTTGCTCGACGGGGGCGGGAACAGGTTCTGCAATTGCTGGCGCATCCGTGCTAACAGCTCCTTCATTGGCTGGCTCCTCCAGCTGCTGGACTGCATTCTCGTCGACCAGCTTGCCGTTCTGGTAGGTGGCCCAGCTCAGCATCCGCACGATATTGCCCTGGGCATCGACGCTCAGCTGACCACTCATACCGGACTGCTGCATGCCGCCCACCTTGCGCATCTGTTGCAGATTTTCCGCCAGTGCGACGGCGTCATAGCCCATAGCAAACAGGCGCAGCAGGTCGCCCTGGGTCTGCGGCCAGAGCAGGGCAATTTGCTCGCGCTGCTTCTCGTAACCATCGAGCAGCAGCGGCATATCGGCGATACGCATGCCGTTGAGTTCGGAGGTCACTTCGGTCGCGGCGCTGTCATAGCCGCGCGGGCCGGTGAAGATTGGCAGGCTGCCCATCGGATTGACGGAGATATCCACGTAGGGCTTGATCATCCGGGTTTCCAGCGGGTTGGCCACGATGTAGACGACATCGATGCTGCGCGGTGCGGCGTCGGAAAGCTGGACAACCTGGCCGGCACGGGCAGTAGAGCGGCCGCTCAGGGCGTTTTTAACCATGCCTTGCACTTCGTTGCGACCGCCAAAGGTGGCGACTACCGGCTTATCCTGGCTTACGGTTGCCCAAGCCTGTTCAAAGGCCTTGATGCTGCTGTAGCCGATCCGCCCCTGGGCGGCGATCAGCAGTGGCTTGCGATAGCCCTGGGTATAGAGGTACTGCGCAGCCTGCGCGGCATCGGCGGCGGCAGAGAGGGAGAAGTAGTAGGTGCTGTCGTTGACGATCGGCTTGTCCAGCTCGTTGAGCGCCAGAACCGGCACGGTCGGGTTGGCCTTGAGCAGCTCCTCGACCCGGTCTTTGAGCAGCGGGCCAATGATCATGTCCGCCCCTTCCTGAATCGCCTGCTTGTAGAGGTCGATGGTCGGTTTGCTCTGGGTGTCGTAGAAGTTCAGGGTAAATTGTCCCTGATTCTCCTTGTAGGACATCAGCATACCGTTGCGGATGGCGGCGCCCTGTGGCTCCAGATTGCCGGAGAGGGGGAGCAGCACCGCAATCTGCTGCACCGAGGTGCTGGCAGCAGTGGCAGTCAGATCGCCAAGACCCGCCGGCATGTCTTTCTGGGCCGGATGGTTGGGGAAGTCGCGCTTCCAGCCTGCCAGCTGGCGCGCCAGCAGGTTGGGCTGGGCACCGAACTCGTTGACCAGTGCCGCCAGACGCAGCCAGCCGGTGGTTACGTCAGGGGCCGGTGCCTCTTCCAGCGCCTGCAGGGTGGAAGGGGTCATGCTCTTGAGCAGTGACCAGATCTGCTGATGGTTGGTGGCCTGCTCGCTCTGGTTGAGGTAGGGCTCCAGTGCAATCAGGGACTTGGCGGCACCAAACTTGTTGTTGATGTCGAGCTGCAGTACCACGCGCTGACGATACCAATCCTTCTGGGTATCGGCATCCAGCGCAACCTCAGGCTTGCCTTCCAGCAGGATCAGCGCCTGATTGGCATGGCCTTGAGCCAGCAGCAGGTGGGCTTGCAGCAGCTGCAACTGCGCCTTCTGGGCTGGCTCCTTGGCCTGTTTCTGCAACTGTTGGAACAGCGCCGAGGCCGGTTTGGCCTGACCGAGCGCCAGATAGCTGCGCGCTGCCAGCATCTGCCAGGTAAAGGCTTCAGCCGGTTTGGCGGGATCGACCTGCTCCAGATACCACTGGGCATTCTTGGTCAAATCCGAGAAGGCTGACGGCATGCCAGACTGCCCCGAAGGTTGATTGGGCTCCGACGCACAGGCGGCCAGCAGGATTGCCGCGAGTAGGATGCCGAAGAGTCGTGATACACTTAGCTGCTTTGTAACCCGGTTCAAGTTCATTCCCCGACCAGTGTTGAAATTCCCCATAGTGTAAACGGGGCAATATGGCGACACAATTGTCGGGGCACTCGGAGATCCCATGAGTGACATCCCAACCCTGTATATAGTGCCCACTCCGATCGGCAATCTGGCTGACATTACCCAGCGTGCGCTGGATATTCTGCGCAGCGTCGATCTGGTCGCCGCCGAAGATACCCGCCACACCGGCATTCTGCTCAGCCACTACCAAATCTCGGTGCCGACCTTCGCGCTGCACGATCACAACGAGCAGCAGAAAGCCGATGTGCTGATCGGCCGGATCAAAGAGGGCAAGAGTGTCGCTCTGGTCTCCGATGCGGGTACCCCGCTCATCAGCGACCCCGGTTATCATCTGGTCACCCGCTGTCGCGAAGCCGGGGTCAAGGTGGTGCCACTGCCCGGCCCCTGCGCCGCCATCACGGCGCTCAGCGCTGCTGGCCTGCCCACCGACCGGTTTGCTTTCGAAGGTTTCCTGCCGGCCAAGAGCAAAGGGCGTGACGATCGCCTGCAAGCCGTCATCGAAGATACCCGTTCGCTGGTGTTCTACGAATCCCCGCGCCGGGTACAGGATACGGTGGAAGCGATTGCTCGCATCCTTGGCGAGCGCCAGGTGGTTGTGTGTCGTGAGCTGACCAAAACGTTCGAATCCATCCACGGCTTGCCCGCCTCCGAGATGCTGACCTGGCTTGGCGAAGATGAAAACCGCTGCCGCGGCGAAATCGTGTTGGTGGTTGCCGGAGCCAGTAAAGAGGAAGAGGAACTGCCGGCCGAGGCGATCCGTACTCTTGGTCTGCTGGTTGCCGAGCTGCCGCTCAAAAAAGCAGCCGCACTGACCGCCGAGATCCATGGCGTGAAGAAGAATGCCCTCTACAAGTACGGCCTCGAGCACTATTAATTGCCGTAAACGGGAATTGCCGGTTTACCCCGCCCGCATCACGAGGCTATAATCCGCGCCTCGGAGTTGGCTGGGCAATCGCTGCTTCGTCGTTGTGTCCCTCGGGACAGACGGGCGGAGGGGAGGAAAGTCCGGGCTTCACAGGGCAGGGTGCCAGGTAACGCCTGGGGGGCGCGAGCCTACGACCAGTGCAACAGAGAGCAGACCGCCGATGGCCCGCAAGGGATCAGGTAAGGGTGAAAGGGTGCGGTAAGAGCGCACCGCGCGACTGGCAACAGTTCGTGGCACGGTAAACTCCACCCGAAGCAAGACCAAATAGGCCCCTATTGGCGCGGCCCGCGTTGGGGGCGGGTAGGTTGCTTGAGCCAGCGAGCGATTGCTGGCCTAGAGGAATGATTGCTACCCGGGGCAACCCGGTACAGAACCCGGCTTACAGGCCGACTCCGACCCAATTCTGCGTGACCCGTCACGATAAATCCCGGTGCTTAGCGGCACCGGGATTTTTTACATGTCACAACATGATGTGGCGCGTGGCAGCATTTTTGAATTTGTAATAAAGTTCGGCCTCTTTTTGGTCGCTATGACCCGGTTGGATGAGTTGTATCTATCATGCTGCATCCCCCACCGAAGGGGCTGACGGCAAGGGAAGATGAAATGGTCAGGGTGGATTTTTAATGTCATCAAGCGGTGCAGTGCACACACCTTCCCGCCTGCTCGGAGCCGAGCAAGGCAAAGCCCTTCCTCGTTATGATCTGCTGGGTATCGATCGGGTAAACCGCACTCGTCTCAAGCAGGTTAACGCCCAGTTGAGCACCTTTTCTCTGCAGGTCGCCGGCTGCATGGCCCAACTTTTCAACAGTGCTGATTGCGAGCTGGCCTATGGCGAGTTCGCCGCCTCCAGCGTCGCCGATGTTGCCGAGCCACAACTCTGGGTCGAGGCCACATCCCGGGTTGATCCCCAGCGCGCTGTCTATTTTTCCATCTCTCCTCTGGTGATCTACCGTCTGGCCGTCCTCTTTTTTGGTGGCACGCTCCATCAGAAAGAGGAGGCACTTCCTGCCGGTAAAGGGGTGACTGATACGGAACAGCGCCTGCTGCAACGACTCTGTCACTATCAGGTCGATATCTGGTGCTCCTGCCTCGGGCTGGGAGATCTTGAGTGGCAGATCAATATCATCCCGCAGGATGCCATGCCGACCCGTCAGCTGTGGACTACCCGTGCCACCCTGCAAGCCGGCAATTGCACCCACCAGTGGCAGATGTGGCTGCTTCCGTCCGAAGAATCCGACTCTCAGGAAGGGATTGCCTTGCCCGAGGGAGAGCTGGAACAGGTATTGAGCCATGTTCCGGTCCGGCTGCGGGTGGTCATGGGGCAGCTGTCGATGACGCTGGCCGATCTGGAGTGCCTCAAGGTGGGAGATTTGCTGTCGCTGGATCTGCCGGAGATGGTGCCCGCCCTGATAGGTAACCGCCCCTGCTTCAATGGGCGCATAGCAGAACATAAAGGCAGTCTGGTCTACCAGGTTGCGACTGTGGTAGAGGAGTAAATCGAATCATGAGCGAGCACAATATGAATGACCCGCTGGATCTGGATGGACTGGATCAACTGTTTGGTGACGATATCAGCATGCCCAGTGCCGCCGACTACATGGCGCCGACCAGTAGCAGCAAGCAGCGGGATCTCTCTTTCTTCCGCCAGATCCCGGTCAAGGTGACCCTTGAGGTAGCCAGTACCGAAGTGCCTCTGGGCGATCTGATGCGGGTAGAAGAGGGCGCTGTGATTGAGCTGGACAAACTGGCGGGCGAGCCGCTGGATGTTCGGGTCAATGGCCGCCTGCTTGCCAAGGGGGAAGTGGTCGTCGTCAACGGCAAGTATGGCTTGCGTCTGGTTGACGTCATCGATGCCAAACTGCTGGGTGGCATGGACGACTGATGCGTTACCTGCTGCTGACCCTGCTGCTCTTCTCCCTGCCTGGCTGGGGGGCTGACATGACCCTGTTCTCGGTAGCTCCGGGGGCAGCAGGTGGCGAGGATTACAACATCAAGTTGCAGATCCTCTTCTTTATGACAGTGCTGGGGTTGTTGCCGACCCTGTTGCTGATGATGACCAGTTTTACCCGGATCATCATAGTGCTGGCCATCTTGCGGCAGGCGCTCGGTTTGCAGCAGAGTCCTCCCAACCGGGTGCTGATCGGGATCAGCCTCATCCTGACTCTGGTTATCATGCGTCCGGTCTGGACCGACATATACCAGAATGCCTTTGTCCCGTTTGACAGGGATGAGATCACCCTGTCGGAAGGGGTTGCTCGCGCAGAGAAACCGCTGCGCACCTTTATGCTGGCGCAGACCCGCGAGCCGGATCTGGAACAGATGCTGCGCATCTCCGGTGAACCAACAACGGTGGCCAAGCAGGATGTTCCTTTCGGGGTGCTGTTGCCCGCATTTGTATTGAGTGAGTTGAATACCGCATTTCAGATCGGCTTTATGCTGTTTATTCCGTTTCTGGTGATCGATCTGGTGGTGGCCAGCGTGCTGATGGCGATGGGGATGATGATGCTCTCGCCGTTGATCATCTCCTTGCCATTCAAGCTGATGGTTTTTGTACTGGTCGATGGCTGGTCGATGACGGTCGGTACCCTTGCAGCCAGCTTTGGCGGGGGAGGCTGACATGACGCCGGAGCAGAGCGTGGCGCTGGTTGGCGGCGCCGTCAATCTCGTCGTGGTGATGGTCTCTGTGCTGATCGTGCCGGGGCTGATTGTGGGCTTGGTCGTCAGTGTGTTTCAGGCTGCGACCCAGATCCAGGAGCAGACCCTCAGCTTTTTACCCCGTTTTCTGGTGACCCTGATGACGCTCATCTTCACCGGAAACTGGCTGCTATCGCAGATCACAACCCTGTTCCACGACCTGTTTTTGAAGATACCCGGACTCATCGGATGAACTCCCTCTTGTCCCTCAGTGCTGCCGATCTGACGGCCTGGCTGGGGCAGTGGTGGTGGCCATTTCTGCGGATTGGCTCCGCTTTCTGGGTCATGCCGGTATTCGGCGACGGTCGGGTGCCGCCGCAAGTTCGTCTGCTGCTGGCGCTGATCGTCAGCCTGCTGATTGCCCCCATGCTCAAGGGGATGCCTGTCGTTGACCCCTTCAGCACCGGTGCTCTGGTATTGGCTGTTGAGCAGCTGCTGTTCGGGTTGCTGTTCGGGCTCTGCGTCCAGATGCTGTTCATGATCATGACCATGGCCGGCCAGATCCTCTCCATGCAGATGGGTTTGGCGATGGCGGTGATGAATGACCCCAGCAATGGTGATACCGCACCCATCGTCAGCCAGTTGATGCTGGTCTTCTGTTCACTGCTGTTTCTTGGTCTGAATGGCCATCTGGTGACGCTCGATGTGCTGGTGCAGAGCTTGCGCAGCTGGCCACCCGGCTCTTCCCTCGACCTGCTCGACATGAAAGGGGTGGTCGGTCTGTTCGGCTGGTGTATCGGAGCGGCACTGATCCTGACTCTGCCTGCCGTGGTTGCCATGTTGATGGTCAACCTGACCTTTGGCGTCATGAATCGCTCGGCCCCTTCGCTGAACATCTTCTCGCTTGGTTTCCCCATGACGCTACTGCTGGGGCTGCTTACCATGGCTATCTCAATCAGCGGTGTCCCTTCCCGTTACCTTGAGCTGGTGACTCACGTGCTGGAACAACTGCGAGCCCTGACCCCCTCATGAGCCAGAACAGCGCCCAGGATAAAACCGAAGAGGCCTCTTCCCAGAAACTGCGCAAGGCACGGGAAGAGGGTCAGATCGCGCGCTCCAAGGAGCTCAGTTCGGCGGGACTATTGCTGCTCGGCGGCTTTGCCATGCAGTGGATGGTGCCCAGCTTTGGCCGCTTCTTCGCCGAGCTGATGAAACGGCCACAACGGTTCGACTGGCAAGGAGCCAGGGATCCGCAAATGATGGTGCACTGGACGGCGGAAGCCTTGCTCAACATGTTGTGGGTGCTGTTGCCGCTGTTTGCTTTTCTGGCTCTGATGCTGGTTCTGCTCAGCTCGTTGCCGGGGGGCATGGTACTGACCTGGAAGAAGCTCTTCCCCAGTGCCGAGAAGCTGAATCCGCTCAAGGGCCTCAAGCGGATGTTCTCGAGCCACAGCCTGATGGAACTGCTGAAGTCGGTACTTAAAATTCTGCTGATTGGCTCTACGCTGGCGCTGCTGCTCCAGCATCAGTGGCCCACGTTGCTGATGATGAACCGTATGCCACCCCAGGCCGCCATGGAGCAGGCGCTGCGGATCCTCTCCCAGGCATTTATCTTGCTTGGTGGTGTGCAGATGTTGATCGCTGTGCTGGATGTGCCCTATCAGCGCTGGTCGCTGAACAAGCAGTTGCGGATGACCAAGCAGGAGGTCAAGGATGAGCACAAGAACAGCGAGGGTCGTCCAGAAATCAAGGCGCGGATCCGTCAGGTGCAGGCCATGCTGGCTCGCGCCCGTATCGAGCAGCGTGTACCGCAGGCGGATGTGATCATCGTCAACCCGACCCATTACGCAGTGGCCATCAAATATGACCCCCAGCGTGCCAATGCCCCGTTCGTGATTGCCAAGGGGGTTGATGGCATGGCTGAGCGGATCCGTCAGGTGGCCAAACAGCACGACAAGATGGTGATGAGTCTGCCGGAGCTGACCCGTGCTATCTACTACTCCACCCGGATAGATCAGGAAGTGCCGGCGGGTCTCTATACCGCGGTGGCTTATGTCTTGAATCATGTATTGCAGTTGAGGGCGTATCAGGCCGGCAAGGGGCGAAAGCCAAACCCGCTTGCTCCTTTGCATGTGCCGCCCGAATTACGTCAACCTGAGAGGTAAGTTGTGAACTGGCGTGTATTGACCCAATCCTATACCGCGATCCCGATGATGCTGCTGGCCATTCTGGCCATGATGATATTGCCGCTGCCGGGCTGGCTGCTGGATGCCCTCTTTACCTTCAACATTGTGTTGGCGGTACTGGTGCTGCTGGTCTCCGTATCGGCGCGTCGCCCTCTCGACTTCTCCGTCTTCCCCACGGTGTTGCTGGTGGCAACCCTGATGCGGCTGTCGCTCAACGTGGCCTCGACCCGCGTGGTGCTGCTGCATGGCCATGAGGGTCATGAAGCGGCGGGCAAGGTGATTCAGGCGTTTGGCGAGGTGGTGATCGGCGGCAACTATGTCGTGGGTCTGGTGGTCTTCGTGATCCTGATGATCATCAACTTTGTGGTTATCACCAAGGGTGGCGAGCGGATCTCCGAGGTGTCTGCCCGCTTTACCCTGGATGCGATGCCGGGCAAGCAGATGGCCATCGATGCCGACCTCAATGCCGGCACCATGGATCAGCATCAGGCGCGGGCTCGACGGGACGAGATCGCCCGTGAAGCCGACTTCTACGGGGCGATGGATGGTGCCTCCAAGTTTGTGCGCGGTGATGCGATTGCCGGCATGCTGGTACTCATCATCAACCTGGTTGGCGGCCTTGCCATCGGTATTTTCCAGCACGCCCTGCCGGTTGCCGAAGCCTTCCAGCGCTATGCCCTGCTGACCATTGGTGATGGTTTGGTTGCCCAGATCCCCTCGCTGCTGATGTCTACTGCTGCCGCCATCATTGTGACCCGGGTCAGCGATGAAGGTGAGATGGCGGATCAGGTGGGTGACCAGATCCTGGCTTCTCCCCGCGTCATCTATACCGCCGCCGCCATCATGCTGGTACTGGGGCTGGTGCCGGGCATGCCGATGCTGGCCTTCCTCAGCTTTGCCGCCGTGCTGGCCTGGACTGGCTGGAGCGTGAGCAAACGGGTGGTCAATACTCCAGATCTGGATGCCGCGCAGGAGCTGGCTCGCCAGATTGCCCAGCCGGAACCACAAGGGCTGGAGTGGCAGGATCTGCCGCCGGTCGATACCGTCGCCATCGAACTGGGCTATCGGTTGGTCCCGCTGGCGGAAGCTGACAAAGGTGCCGAGCTGCTGGCTCGGGTGCGCGGCATTCGCAAAACCCTATCGGAACAGTACGGTTTTCTGCTGCCCGAGATCCGGGTTCGCGACAATTTGCAGCTGCAGCCCGATCAGTACCGGATCAAGCTCTCCGGTGTGGCACTGGCGTCCGGCAATGTCGATTGTCAGCGTCTGATGGCCATCAGCAGCGGCGAGACCTATGGCTCGCTGGATGGCGAGCTGACCCAGGATCCTGCATATGGCATGAGCGCAGTCTGGATTTCACCGGAAAACAAGGCCAAGGCATTGAATCTTGGCTATTCGGTGGTGGATTCGGCAACGGTGATTGCGACCCATGCCAGCAAGCTGCTGCGTGAGCAGCTTGATGCCCTCTTTGGCCATGACGAGGTGGGCAAGCTGGGGCAACATCTTGCGGCCCAGTCGCCCCGTCTGGCGGAAGAGCTCAATCTGGCCCTGACCCAGATGCAGCAGTTGCGAGTTTTTCGGCAATTGCTAAAGGAACAGGTCAGCCTGACGGATATACGCACGGTGGCGACGACCCTGCTCGATGCCAGCGAGCTGACCAAGGATCCCGTGCTGCTTGCTTCCGATGTTCGTTGTGCCTTGAAGCGCCAGATTGTGAGACAGGCGATCGGTAGCCGTGATGTGCTTGCCACCTTCACGCTCGATGACCGTCTTGAGCAGACCCTGCTGGCGGCTATGAACCAGTCGCAGCAGCAGGGGAAAATCCAGCTGGACAGTTTTCCGGTTGATCCGCAACTGCTGGCACAGCTGCAGCAAAATATGCCGCTGGTTAAAGAGCAGCTGCAGCAGCAAGGATATGCCCCGGTACTGGTCGTGATGCCACAACTTAGACCCTTGATCGCGCGTTATGCCCGATCTTTTGCAAAAGGTCTCAAAGTGCTCTCATATAATGAAATACCGGAAGAGTTGAGAGTGGAGGTTATTGGTACGCTAGGCTGAAACAGGGCTGCCATGTTAATAGGCAAATGGGAAGAATATATTCCGCCTATCTACTTGAATTGTAATTGTAAGCCGTTATGATGTGACTGTTTTTGACGCATTTGGTCGTCAAAGATAAATAACAAATATAAAAATTCGCATGTGTCACTCAGCAGTCACCACTAATTTGGTGCTGTCTTGTCCAAATACGGGCAGTCGCATGAAAAAGGCAAACTGAACTGAAAAGTCAGGACGCAAAGCCTCCGGTCTAAAAGCAGGAATGCTCATGATAGCGGGGTTGCCAAGGCCATTGTTACCGCCTTGATATAACACTGGTTTGATGCAGGTGCTCGTTAGAAGTGCCTGCGTACCTGTGCGTCTTTTATTTCGGCATTTCAGTTCTGTTGATTGTTTTATCCACAATCACGGGTTCGGGTTCATATGCTTTCGGATGTATCTATCAAAAAAAGCTCAAGACCAGCCAGTCTTGGGAAAGATCCCCATTTATTGTTAATCAGCTCATCTATGGTCGATGGGAACGATATTGAAGGAATATTGGCTGCACAGGGATATGCTGTTTCCCGCTGTGACTCTATTCGCAAGTCGAGATTAATTCTCGGCAGTCGTTCCGTTGATTTAATCCTGCTCGATATGGATCTCATGACCGAAGTAGGTCCTCAATTGGTGCATGATTTTAGCGGCATTGATTGCGTGATTCTGGTTAATGAGCGTCAGGCCTATCTTGCGGCAGAAGCGATGCGAGCCGGTGCCATTGACTACATCATCAAGCCCTTCGGGGGGCAGCAGATGCTGGATGTGGTGAAGGGCGCACTGCGTCTGCGGCAGGCCATTCCAGACCTGATCGCGGTCTCGACCATGAGCCTGCAAGTGTTGCAGCTTGCCCGCCGGGCAGCCAAAACGGCTGCCACCATTCTTATCGGCGGTGAGTCGGGAACGGGCAAGGAGCGTCTGGCGCGTTACATCCACGAGATGTCCAGCCGTGCTCACAAGCCGTTTGTCGCCATCAACTGCGCCGCTATTCCCGAGTCCATGCTCGAATCCATTCTGTTTGGCCACAACAAGGGGGCCTTCACCGGTGCGACGGGTTCGCAGCCCGGCAAGTTCGAGCAGGCGCAGGGCGGAACCCTGATGCTCGACGAAATCTCCGAGTTGCCCCTGTCACTGCAGGCGAAGTTGTTGCGAGTTTTGCAGGAGCGTGAGGTGGAGCGCCTCGGTAGCCATCAGACCATCGCGCTGGATGTGCGGATCATCGCCGCCAGCAACAAGGATCTGCGTAATCTGGTGGCTGCCGGCCAGTTCAGGGAAGATCTCTTCTATCGCCTCGATGTGTTGCCGATGAACTGGCCGGCACTGCGCGAGCGTCCTGATGACATATTGCCGCTGGCTGAATATTTCATCGAACGCTATGCGCCTCAGCAGGGATATCGCCTGAGCGAGAGTGCCCGCAAGCAACTGCTGGCTTATCAGTGGCCGGGCAACGTCAGGGAGCTGGATAACGTCATTCAACGTTCATTAATCATGGCTCGCGGATTGCATATTCAAGCGGTCGATTTGATGCTGCCCAGCTATGTCGCGGAACCCGAACATGAATTGGCGGAAGTCCTTTCCGCCCCGGAAGGGTTGAGCGAGACGCGTCGGCACGCAGAATTTCAATTTGTACTAGAGACCTTGCGCCGCTTCCGTGGCCATCGTACCCGCACGGCAGAAGCGCTCGGGATGACCACCCGGGCTCTGAGATACAAGCTGGCGGCGATGCGTGAGCAGGGCATTGATATCGAGCAGCAGCTTCAAAACTAAGGGATAACGGCGTGAAGATTGAAATGATGTCATCACAGGCAACGCTTTTGCAGCAGATGCAGGAGATGCAACGAGTTGCCACTCAGGCTCCTTCCATCGAATCCAACGATCTCTCAAATGTGTCATTCAGCGACGCCATGCGCGACGTTGTCGGCAGAGTCAACGAACAGCAGAACATGGCTTCAGCCATGATGACGGCTGTTGATGCCGGCCAGAGCGATGATCTGGTCGGGGCTATGGTGGCCAGTCAGAAAGCGGGTCTCAGCTTTTCAGCCCTGATGCAGGTGCGCAACAAGCTGATGACCGGTTTTGACGACATTATGCGCATGCCGCTCTGAGGTAAGTGATGACTGAACTGGTAACGTCCCCGCAAGGGGCTTCGGATTCCTTCAGAACACGCGTGCAGGAGGGCCTTCGCAACTGGCGCAGCCTCTCCCGTGACAATAAATCGATCCTGACCATTGCCCTGCTGGCTGCCATCGTTGCCGGCACAATCGTCGTCATTCTGTGGACGTCCAGCAAAAACTACGTCCCCCTGTACGGCAAGCAGGAGCTCTACGATACCGCCAACATCATGGAGATGCTGGAGAAGGAGCAGGTGCCGTTCCGGCTGGAGAAGAGCTCTGGCCAGATCCTGGTGCCGGAGAATCAGCTGGCCCATGTTCGTATGGCCTTGGCGGCCAGAGGGGTGAGAGCGGCCATGCCGGCGGGTCTGGAGGGGCTGGACAATGTCACCGGCCTCGGCACCAGTGAGTTTATGGAGGGGGCCCGTTATCGCCACGCGCTGGAAGGCGAACTGGCGCGCACCATCATTTCGCTGGATGCGGTGCGCAGTGCCCGCGTCCATCTCGCCATTCCCAAACGCACTCTCTTTGTCGGTCGTGACGAGGAGAAACCGAGTGCATCCGTCATGCTCGATCTGCAACCTGGGCAGGCCATGGAGCCCGGCCAGGTCGAGGCCATTGCCAACCTGGTGGCAGGCAGTATCTCTGGCATGAAACCGGGGGCGGTCACTATTGTCGATCAGGCTGGCCAGCTGCTGAGTTCCGAACTCGGTGACAAGGCCGGTTTTGGCAAGCAGAGCGTGCAGCAGATGGAGTATGTGCGCAAGCTGGAGCAATACATTCGCCAGCGTGCCAGCGACATGCTCTATCCCATGCTGGGCACCGGCAACTTCCGGGTGCAGATCGCCGCAGACGTCAACTTCAATGCGGTGGAGGAGACCCAGCAGCAGCTGGATCCACAAGGGGTGGTGACCAAGGAGTCGAGCAAATCGGACAAGACCATTGATGCGCTGGCACTGGGTATCCCCGGCGCTCTGTCCAATCGTCCTCCCGAAACGGCGCCCAAAAATGATCCTGCGACCCAGAATCAAACCGCAGCCACCACCACGGAAAATCAGAAAAATGACTCCCGCACCGAGCGGCAGGAGGTCAGCAAGCAGTACGAAAACAGCCGCACCATAGTGCATACGCGCTATCAGCAGGGACGGCTCGAGAAGATGAACGTCTCAGTACTGCTCAATCATCAGAGCGCCCCGAAAGGTGGCTGGAATGATGAGCAGCTGGCACAGATACGGCAGATGGTCGAGCGTTCGGTGGGCTTTGATGAAACCCGCGGAGATCAGATCAGCCTGCAAGTGTTCGACTTCACCGGTGCAGCGCCGATTGCTCCGCCCGAATCGAGCTGGTGGGAGACCCCTTACTGGCAGGATTCGCTCCGTTATCTGGTGGGCGGTCTGCTTGGTCTGACGCTGGTCTTCTTCGGTATCCGCCCGTTGGTGAAGCATCTGGTTCGTACCCAACAGGCGCCGGATGAAGAGGCGCTCTCTGACGAGCTGGATGATGAACAGGAGCCGACCGTGGGTCTCTCCATGCGGCGGGATGATGATGTTGCCCTGACGGCGCCGCCGATGAGCAATGGTCTGATCCGTTCCGACAACGAGCGGGAGCCGCACTTCTCTTCTCTGGATCTGGAGGCATTGCCGGAGCCGGGTTCCGAGCTGGAAGTACAACTCAAGCATCTGCAGTTGCTGGTTGACAAAGATACCGCTCGGGTAGCGGAAGTGGTGAGAGCATGGGTAAGTGGCAATGAACAACGTTAACCTGAACCAGAAAGCCGTCGACATCGATATCGACAACCTTGAGAAAGCGGCCATCCTGCTGTTGAGCATGGGGACCGAGGCTGCTGCCAAGGTGATGCAAAAGCTCTCCCGCGATGAAGTGCAGCGCCTTATCTCCAAGATGGCGGGTCTCTCCGGCGTCAGTTCGATGGAAGCCCGATGGACCTTGCAGCAGTTCTTCAACCAGTATCGTGAACAGAGCGGGATCGGCAGCGCCTCCCGCGAATATCTGGAACAGACTCTCGACCTGGCCCTTGGTCAGCGTCTCTCCCGCAGCCTGCTCGACAGCCTCTACGGTGATGTGATGAGTCAGGATATCCAGCGGTTGCAGTGGGTGCCTGCCGATGTGCTGGCCCGTTTCTTCCGCAATGAGCACCCGCAGATGCAGGCGGTGCTGCTGGCGTTCCTGCCACCTCAGACCGCTTCCGCGGTACTGGATGAGCTACCCGGTTCGGTGCACGACGATCTGCTGGTGCGAGTCGCCAGTCTCAGCAGCGTCAGCGAGCATGTTCTGGGTGAACTCAGGCTGACGCTGGATCGCTGTCTTGCCTATGTTGCCGACCAGTCCGGAGCCAAGGTGAATGGCGTGCGGCAGGTTGCCGATATCCTCAACCGCTATCAGGGCGACAAGGAGCAGATGCTCTCGCTGCTGCGTGAACACGATGGTGACATGGCGCTGGAAATCGAGAAGAACATGTTCGACTTCATGACGTTGCGTCGCCAGAGCGACGAAACCCTGCAGCGTCTGGTGCAGGAGATCCCGAGCGAGCTGCTGGCACTGGCCCTCAAGAATACCGAG
Organism: Aeromonas sp. HMWF016; assembly: GCF_963878195.1. Classification (NCBI taxonomy): domain Bacteria; kingdom Pseudomonadati; phylum Pseudomonadota; class Gammaproteobacteria; order Aeromonadales; family Aeromonadaceae; genus Aeromonas; species Aeromonas sp. HMWF016. Next base: position 126,618 of record NZ_CAWNWX010000082.1, on the reverse strand, counting down.
ACCAGCTTCCGCAAGGTGGTGCTCGGTGCCATGCCGAAGCGGATGGCTCAGGCACTGGAGGATCAGATCCAGCATCAGGGCAGCGTCTCCCTGCGCAAGGTCGAGCAGGCCCGAGAGGAGATCATGCAGCTGGTCCGCGAATTGGTGGAGCAGGGCGAGATCGAGTTCCAGCTGTTCGAAGAACCGACTGTCAGCTAACAGGGGGCATTGATGAGTCACTATGTGCGCAAGTTGATGCCTGGCCCGACCCGGCTCTACCGCTTCCCTGCCTTGGGACAGAGCGGGGAAGAGGCTCAGAATCAGCAGGAGCAGTTCGAGTTTGGTTATCAGCAGGGGCTGGAGCAAGGTCACGACGAAGGGTATCAATCCGGATATCAGCAGGGACTGACCAGCGGTCTGGTGGAAGGGGAGGCCAAGGGGCTGCAGCAGGGACAAACCCGCGGCTTTGCTCAGGGTTTGGCGGAGGGGCGTGCCTCTTTCGATCAGGCCATGGTCCCCTTTGCCAAGCTGCAGGAGCAGTGGGAATCCCTGACCCGGGTAAAGATGCAGGAGCAGAAAGCGCTGATTGCCCAGCTGGTGGCCCAGGTGGCCAAGCGGGTTATCCAGGCCGAATTTACCCTCAATCCCCAGCAGGTACTCAATCAGGTGGAGCAGGCGCTGGCGACTCTGCCAGCTGCTTCGGAAGAGCTGGTCATCTATCTCAATGAGGGGGATCGCCAGCGTCTGGCCGAACAGGGGGTCACCCGTTGCGAAGGGTGGCCGTTGCAGGTAGACCCCAATCTGGCCATTGGCGATGCCCGCATCGAAACACGGGCTGCGGTGATTGAGGTCAATACCGGCGAGCGCCTTGCCTCCTGCATCGAGCAGCTGAATAGCACGCTGGAATTGCCGCAGCATGCATGAAGCCCTGCAACAGGCGCTCACCTCGGCGCTCGACTGTTTTGACGAGGTGCCCGGTTTTCGCCGCTATGGCCGTCTGGTTCGCGTAACGGGGCTGACCCTTGAGGTAATCGGCTGCCAGCTGGTGATGGGGCAGCGCTGTCGGGTCGATACGGCATCCGGCGAATCTCTGTTGGCGGAGGTGGTGGGTTTCAACCGGGAGATCTCCTATCTGATGCCGCTGCAGCCCATGGGAGGGCTTTACGCCGGAGCCCGGGTGCTGCCAATCGATGGCGAAGAGACAATCAGGGTTGGCGAGCATCTGCTGGGACGGGTTGTCGATGGTCTGTTGCAGCCGCTGGATGGCCGTCCTCTTCGTGACGAGGGGGAGCGCGTTGCGCTCTTCTCTTCTCCGCCCAATCCGCTGCTGCGCACGCCGATCCGTGAACCTCTTGATGTGGGTATCCGCGCCATCAATGGTTTGCTGACGGTTGGCAAGGGGCAGCGACTGGGCCTGTTCGCCGGTTCAGGCGTGGGCAAGAGCATGCTGCTCGGCATGATGACCCGCAACACCACGGCACAGATCGTCATCGTGGGGCTGATTGGTGAACGGGGTCGCGAGGTTCGCGAGTTCATCGAGCACAGTCTCGGTGCGGAAGGTCTGGCCCGCTCGGTGGTGGTGGCCTCTCCTGCGGATCAATCCCCTCTGATGCGGCTGCGTGCCGCCCAGCTCTGCCATCGTCTTGCCGAATATTTTCGTGAGCGCGGGCAGGATGTGCTGCTGCTGATGGATTCCCTCACCCGCTACGCCCAGGCCCAGCGCGAAATCGCACTGGCTATCGGCGAGCCACCGGCAACGCGCGGCTACCCGCCATCGGTGTTCAGCATGTTGACCCAGCTAGTAGAGCGGGCCGGCAATGGTACCCACCCTGATGGCAGCCTGAGTGCCTTTTACACCGTGCTGGCGGAAGGGGATGACCAGCAAGACCCGGTAGTCGACTCGGCCCGTGCCATTCTGGATGGTCACATAGTGCTGACCCGTCGTCTGGCGGAAGAGGGGCACTACCCGGCCATCGACATCGGTGCTTCGGTGAGCCGGGTGATGCCGCAAGTGGTGCCGACCGACTGGCAGCAGCTGGCGGTAACGTTGCGCCAGTTGTGGGGGCGCTATCAGCAGGTGCGCGAATTGCTGCCGCTCGGTGGCTATCAACCGGGGGCTGATCCCCAGATGGACGAAGCTGTACAACGTTACCCGGCCATTGCCGCCTTCCTGCAGCAGGGGATCCATGAAGAGACCCCGCTGGCTCAGGTAGTGGCAGGGCTCAAGCAGGTTCTGGGCAGGTAATCAGAGGTCGCCATGTTGAAATCCTATCTCGGCTTGCAGCAGGAGGCGCTGGAGGCGCTCGGCAAGGAGCGTCAGCGCTTACGGGAAGAGGCGATAAGGGAAGAGCAGAGAGCCTTGCGGTTGCAGGAGGTGATCGGCTCGTTGAGTCCCGGTTCGGCCACCTTCCACCCCTTGCTGTGGCAGAACAAGCAGCAGATGGATCGCCAGTTGCGTCATCTGCTGGCCCATCAGGTTCAGCAATCGGCACTGGCCAGGCTGGATCTGGAGCGCCATGAAGGGGAGGTTGTCAGGCAGTTTGGTCGGGTCAAGGGGCTGGAGCACCTGCTGGACAAACGTGAGCGAGCCATCGGCCAGCAGCGGGAGTTGCGGGATCAGCGTCAGCTCGACGAGCTTTCCAGCTTGCGCCACCGTCAGCTCAAAGAGGGGAATTAGTCGGGAAAACGCTCCAGCTGGCCGTAAGCATGCTCCTGGCCCAGCAGCGTGTTGATGGTCTCTATCTGCCCAGCCAGCAGACGGCCGTTGAGATCGTTCTGGCGCAGACACTGCTGCAACAGCAGTTCGAGCTGCTGCCACTGGCTGGCAACTTTGGGTTTCATGGTGGCAGGCAGTTTGGCAATCAGGGTCGCCATCCCCTTTTCATCCGGTTTCAGTCCCAGTGCGAGCAGGTGGTGGCAACGTTGCTGCGCCTGTTTTTGCACATCGGCCATCAATCTTGTCTGTTGCTGGTTGTGGGTCGCCAGCCCATCGACATCGTGCGCTGCCAGCAAGCCGTGTTGGCGCAGCAACAGGCTCTGCAGCTCGGCGTAGCGGCTGCAATCTTGCTGGATGCCCAGGATCAGCTCCTTGATCCGCTGCTTCGGCTCTATGCTCATCGGCGATGCATGTCCAGAATGGCCTGACCCAGTGCATCCATATCGAGCTCCAGTTTTCCTTCGCTGATGGCCTGACGGATCCGGTTCACTTTTTCCATATCCACGTCGGATGTGGTGGCAAGCTGGGCTCTCGCCTGATTGACAACCTGTGCCGTGCTGCTTATTTGGGCGTCAGCCTTGGTAGCGCGCGCCTCGACTTGGGCTGGCGCGCCATCCTGCTTGCGTTGCAACTGGGTCTGAACGTAGAGCGGGTCGGTGCGTGTGATTTTCATAACGTCAATTCCTGGTGGTCTATCTCTGCAAAGCGACCCAAGGTCGGCCTAACTTGAATAAAAACCCTTATATGGGTTCAAAAACGGGTTTCGACTTCCCCTTTTGCGATGACCCAGGCCTGGATCTCTTTGCCTGAGCTGCTGTTGCGTACCTTGATGCCATCGCCGATGGCACCGCTTGCCAACGCCGTGCCTCGGGTTGTGGCCGAGAATCCGCCCTGACCGGCTCGGATCAACACCCCTTCACCCTCCTTCACCGCCCAGGCCTTCTGCAGGTCCAGTTCGCCAATCAACTGCCCCATCCTGAGATTGCGATTGGCCTTGCTGCCTGCCAGTGACTCGGAGACGGGAATGAAACCTCGCTGCAGTCTGCTGACATCCAGCGACTCCTCGACGAGGTCCGCTGCCTGAATGGTCTGGCCTTTCCGGATCTCCCGGGCCGTCATCCAGACAGGTAGCATGAGCGTGACCTCGACCCGGGCTCTCAGTTGCCAGGAGGGGTTGGCACACTCGATCAGGTAGGGGCGACGACCCCACGGCTGGCGATATTGCCCCCCGGCCTGCAAGCGGATCTCTTGCTGGCAGGGAGGAAGGTGTTCCACCGCCGGAGAGATCCACACCTGATAGTCCACCTCCGGGATTTTCCAGCCCTGTTGTTGCAGGTAGGCATGCAGGGTCTGGCTTGCATCTTCCCTGAGGCGGGCAGCGATTTGTTGCGACAGCTCGCCGGGTTCAGCGTGCAGCGGGCTTGCCAGCATCAGCAGCCAGATCAGGCCTGATCGCTTCCATACGGGAAACGGTACTTCCCCTTTTATCAAGGTGATCAGCCAGGGGCAGCGCTGCATCCAGCGCCAATAAGGGATCTTCATGATTGGCATGAGTCTTGATAACGAGTTCACCGGTCTGACTGATTCATAAAAGGATGAAGCATGAGTATCTCATTTGACAGCGCTCTTGGCGTACACCCTTATGCCCTTGATATCCGGGCCGATCGGGCGCGTATTCTGGCCGGGAATCTGGCCAATGTGGATACCCCCGGCTATCTGGCCCGGGACGTCGATTATAAGACGATTCTTGGCCGTGTCGCACAGCAAGTTGCGGCAGGCGAGGAGAGCGCTGCCATCAGTCAGGGCACCATGGCTGACGATATGCAGCATCCGCTCTATCGCATCCCGTATCAGGCATCCATGGATGGCAATACCGCTGAGCTCAGCGTCGAGCAGAGCAAGTTTGCCAACAATGCCACGGATTTCCAGACCAGCCTGACCTTCCTGAATATGAAAATCACCGGGATCGCCAAAGCGATCGAGGGGCGTTAATCATGTCGTTCAACCGAATCTATGACATCGCCGGCAGTGCCATGCGGGCGCAAACCGTGCGACTTGATACCGTCGCCTCCAATCTGGCGAACGTGGACAGTGCCGCAGGCAGTGAAGATGCCGCTTTTCGCGCTATCAAGCCGGTTTTCTCCACTCTCTATCAGCGTGTGCAGGATGCAGAGGCGCTGGGGTCTGCACAGGTTCAGATCGCCGGCATAGTGCAGTCCGATCGTCAGATCGAGAAGCGTCTCGAACCGACCAACCCGATCGCCGATAAAGACGGTTTTGTTTACTACTCCAACGTCAATGCGGTGGAGGAGATGGCCGACATGATGAGCGCCTCCCGCGGTTTTGAGACCTCGGTCGAGGTGATCAATCGCATCAACAGCATGCAGCAGGGTCTGCTGCGTCTTGGTCAGGGGGTCTAAGCCGTGAGTCTGCCCCAGGTAAGTACGCTTGATACGGCCCGTGGCGCCAGCCAGCGCTCTGCCACCCCGGATATCGCCCCCAACAATGCGGCGGCGGGATCTGCCACTGGTCAGAGTGCCCAGAGCGGCATGCAACTGCGCAACGAATTTCTGCAGATGATGGTTGCCCAAATCCAGAACCAGGATCCCACCAACCCGCTGGATGGTGCCCAATATGTCACCCAGCTGGCCCAGTTCAGCATGGTGGAGGGGGTCGAGAGCCTGAAGCTGCTGCAGCAGAAGTCCATCAACATGATGGATACCCAGCAGGTTCTGCAGAGTACCGATCTGATCGATAAAGAGGTGATGGTACCGAGCAAGACCCTGACCAAGAGCGATGACAAAGCCATTCGCGGTCAGGTCGAGCTGGCGGGCGCCGCCGATCAGGTCGAACTCAAGGTGTATGACGAACATGGCACCCTGGTGGCAACCAAGAGCTGGGGTGAAAGCAAGGCTGGCGGGCTGGATTATGAACTGCCGGAGCTGCCGGCCGGGGAGTACAGCTTCGAGGTCAAGGCGTCCCTCAACGGGGTTGCCACCACTTCCAAAAACTATGTCGCCAGCAAGGTGGAACGCGTCACCCTGCCCGGCACAGGCGAGATCATGTTGCAGGTCGCTGGCGTGGGTGAAGTCCCCCTCTTCAGTGCCATTCAGTTCGGCAAATCGGCGTAATCAAACAGGAGCGAAATTGTGTCTTTCAGTATCGGATTGAGCGGCTTGCGCGCCGTAAACCAGGAATTGAGCGTTATCAGCAACAACGTGGCCAACGCCAGTACCGCAGGCTTCAAGTCCAGCCGTGCCGAGTTTGCTGCCATCTATGGTGGCGGTCAGGCGGGTGGGGTTGAGATGAACAACATATCCCAGAACTTTGACCGCAATGGTGACGTGATGCGTACCGGCCGTGGTCTGGATCTGGCCATCTCCGGCAGTGGTTTCTTCGTGCTCAAGGACAGCAACGGCCAGATCTCCTACACCAGAGCCGGCATGTTCCAGCGTGACCCGAACAACTATCTGACAACCGCCAACGGCACCCGTTTGCAGGGCTATACCACCAATGATGCTGGTGAGCTGCAATCCGGCGTGATCGGTGACATTCAGGTCAAAGCCGGCAGCCTGCCTGCCAAGGCATCCGACAAGCTGGAGTTCGTCGCCAACCTGAAGGCGGATGCCAGCGTGATCGATCCCGCTCTTAACCCCTTCGATCCGGCCAAGTCGGACAGCTTCAGCTACTCCCAATCCAGCAAGGTCTATGACTCGCTCGGGGTTGAGCACACTGTCACCCAATACTTTGTCAAAACGGCACCTAATGAGTGGGCTGTGCATTACACATTCAATGGCTCTGATATCACCCCAGCTGGCGGGGCCAAGATGACATTCACCGCTGATGGCAAGCTGGATACGGGTGCTTCGACCATTCCTGCCAGTTTGGCGCTGGCACCAGCGGGCGCATCTCCAATTGCCTTGCAACTGGATATGAGCAGAGTCAGTCAGTACGCCTCTGATTTCAACGCCACTCGCAACCAGTCCAACGGTTACACCGCTGGCGATTTGACCGGTGTTCGGGTTGATGCCGATGGGGGGGTCTATGCCACCTTTACCAACGGTCAGAGCCTGAAGCAGGGTCAGGTGGTTATGGCGAACTTCGCCAACCCCAATGGTCTGCTGCAGACCAACAACACCACCTGGCAGCAATCCTTCAGCTCTGGTCAGCCAGTGTTGGGGGCGCCGGGAACAGGCACCATGGGTCAGTTGACTGCCGGGGCCTACGAGAGCTCCAACGTTGACCTGACCGGTGAGCTGGTCAGCCTGATGACCTCCCAGCGCAACTATCAGGCCAACGCCAAGACCATCAGCTCCGCTGACAAGATGACCCAGGTTCTCTTCAACTCCTTCTAAGGGCTGATCCGTGGAAAAGCTTATCTATACCGCCATGTCAGGGGCGCAACATACCCTGATGGCCCAGCAAATCCGGGCCAATAACCTGGCCAACGTCAACACCGCCGGCTTTCGGGCTGACTTCGAGCGGGTGTCGGCCTATGCCCTGAGCGGTGATGGTTACCCCAGCCGGGTCATGGCTCGCGAAGAGATGGCCGGGACCGACTTCAAGCCGGGCGCGCTGATGCAGACCGGGCGCAAGCTGGACGTGGCCATTCGCGGTGAAGGCTTTATCACGGTGCAGACTGCAGATGGCAAAGAGGCCTACACCCGGGCCGGCAATCTGGAGAGCGATGCTGACGGGCTGTTGACCCTCAACGGTCGTCCTGTACTAGGCGATGGTGGGGAAATGGTACTTCCTGCCTATCGGGATCTCAGTTTTGGCAAGGACGGTTCGCTCAGCATCACGCCGCCCGGCGGTGGCGCCCGTCTCGACGTGGGGCGCCTCAAGCTGGTCAACCCGGATCCCGCCGAGCTGGTCAAGGGGCAGGATGGCCTCTTCCGCCTGCGGCAGGGTGGCGATGCCGAGACCAGTGAACAGGTCGTACTGGCCTCTGGTTTTCTGGAGGGGGCGAACGTGAATGCGGTCGACGAGCTGATCAGCAGCATGTCGCTGACCCGCAACTTCGAGCTGCAGGTCAAGCTGATGAAGACCGCGGACGAGCAGGCCAGACAAGGGGCCCGGCTGATTTCCGGTCAGGGTTAATCATGAACGGGACGAGCGGTTTGGTGCATCGTCCCGCTGAGAGGTGCTTCGGCATCCGAATGAATCAGGTGGAGAGACAAAGATGCATGCAGCACTTTGGGTAAGCAAAACGGGTCTGTCGGCCCAAGATGCCAAGATGGCCAGCATTTCCAACAACCTGGCCAACGTCAACACGGTTGGTTTCAAGCGTGATCGGGTTGCCTTTGAAGATCTGTTCTATCAGGTACAGCGCCAGCCGGGGGCCCAGCAGGATCAGCAGAACCTCTCGCCCATCGGCATCCAGATGGGTAACGGTGTGCGTGTGGTCGGTACCCAGAAGGTCTTTACCCCGGGTCAGTTCCAGAACACCAACCAGGAGCTGGATATGGCCGTGGTCGGCGCCGGCTTCTTCAGTGTCGAGCGCCCCGATGGCGAGACTGCCTACACCCGCAATGGTCAGTGGCATCGCAACGCGGAAGGGATGCTGGTCAACGCCGACGGCCTGCCGATGCAGCCGCAGATCCAGATCCCGGACAATGCCACCAAGATCTCCATCGGTACCGACGGTACAGTAAGTGCCACCTTGCCGGGTCAGCAGGAGAATGTGGAGCTGGGACGCATCACTCTGACCAACTTCTCCAACCCGGCCGGTCTCGAGGCGCTCGGTGGCAACCTCTATCGCGCGACCGGCGCATCCGGTGAAGCCATCGAAGGTGTCCCCGGCGAAGAGGCGATGGGGGCCATCAAGCAGTTCACGTTGGAGAGCTCCAACGTCAACGTGGTGGAGGAGATGGTGGACATGATCACCACCCAGCGAGCCTACGAGATGAATGCCAAGGTGGTCTCTTCCGCCGACCAGATGCTCAAGTTTGTCACTCAAGCGCTGTGATGATGAAGATGATGTGGCGTTACCTGTGGGTCGTGCTGTTGTTGGGTGGCTGCGCGACCTATGAGCTCAAGGCTCCGGAGCCGGGCGAGGAGAAGTGGGCGCCTTCACGCCCCATGCAGTCTGCCTCGGCCCGGGGGGAAGATGGCAGTCTCTATCGTGGCGACTACATGATGACCCTGTTTCAGGATCGTCGCGCCTATCGTATCGGCGACATTCTGACCGTGGTGCTGGAAGAGCGTACCCAGTCGAGCAAGAAAGCCAACACCAGCATGAGCAAGAACAGCAGCATGAATGTGCCAGCCCCTTCCATTGGTGGCAAACTGCGTCCTGACTGGGGGGCAACCCTCAGTGCCGACCGGGATTTTGATGGCGGTGCGACATCCAGCCAGCAGAATACCCTGGCCGGCTCCATCACGGTGACGGTGGCCGAAGTGATGCCCAATGGCGTGCTCGGGATTCGCGGCGAGAAGTGGATCCGTCTCAATCAGGGTGATGAGTACATTCGTCTGGGTGGCATGGTGCGGGTTGAGGATATCGATCAGAGCAACCGCATCTCGTCCCAGCGTATCGCCGATGCTCGCATCACTTATGCCGGCCGTGGGGCGCTTGCCGACAGCAACCAGATGGGTTGGCTGGGGCGCTTCTTCAGCTCCGCCTTTGCACCGTTTTGAGGTCTTACATGAACAGATGGGTTATCGCCCTGCTTTGCCTCTGCCTGCCATGGTGGGCGAATGCCGCTCCTACAGCCAAGCGGTCACTGCTTGATATTGCCGACGTGCAGGGGATGCGAACCAACCAGCTGGTGGGTTACGGTCTGGTGGTGGGTTTGTCCGGCACCGGCGACAAGAGCCAGGTGAAGTTTACCGGTCAGTCGATGGCCAACATGCTCAAGCAGTTTGGCGTGCAGCTGCCGGATGATATCGACCCCAAACTCAAGAACGTCGCGGCGGTATCGGTGCAGGCAACCCTGCCGGCGCTGGCTGGCAAGGGGCAGCTGGTGGATGTAACCGTCACCTCGATTGGCGATGCCAAGAGTCTGCGTGGCGGCTCGCTGCTGTTGACCCCCTTGCGCGGTATTGATGGTGAAGTGTATGCGGTGGCCCAAGGCAATCTGGTGGTGGCCGGGGTCAAGGCCGAGGGCCAATCCGGCTCTTCGGTGACCATCAACGTACCGACGGCGGGGATCATTCCCAATGGCGCCATCATTGAGCGGGAAGTTGCCAGCAATTTTGCCGACAAGCCCGAAGTGACGCTCAATCTGCATCAGCCCAACTTCAAGACGGCCCGCAATGTGGAGCGGGCCATCAATCACCAGCTGGGACCGGTTGCCAAAGCGGTCAGTGCCGGACGGATTCAGATTGCAGCCCCCCGTGACGAAAGCCAACGCATCTCGTTCATGGCATTGCTGCAGGACGTGCAGGTCGACATGGGGCAGGAGCGACCCAAGGTGGTATTCAACAGCCGTACCGGTACCGTGGTAATGGGGCAGGGGGTCAAGGTGCACAAGGCGGCGGTCAGCCACGGCAGCTTGACGGTGACCATTGGTGAGAGCCAGACAGTCAGCCAGCCCAATGCCTTCTCCAACGGACAGACCACCACGACCCCTAACTCGAAGATCCAGGTGGATCGCGAACGAAACAACATGTTTGTCTGGCCTGATGGCACTTCGCTTGAGGTGATCGTCAAGGCCGTCAACTCGCTTGGGGCAACGCCCGATGATGTTATGGCCATTTTGCAGGCGCTCGATGAGGCTGGTGCCCTCGAGGGAGAGCTGGTGGTCATCTAAGGATCTCTATGACCCGAATAACTTCGGAACCTGGTTTTTACCAGGATCTCAACGAACTTCAGCAGATCAAGAGCAACCCGGATCAGCGTGCCGCGCTCGATGCCGTAGCCGGTCAGTTCGAAGTGAGCTTTCTGCAGACAGTGCTCAAGCATATGCGCTCGGCCAGTGACGCCCTGCAGGATGAGGATGACAAGCTCATCAAGGGGCAGGATCTCTATCGCGATATGTATGACAGCCAGTTGGCGATGAGCCTGGTCAAGCGCGGCGGGATCGGCCTTAAAGAGCAGATGGTCAGCCAGTTGGCACCGACATTAAAGAATGCCGACCAGGCGGTCGCTTCAGAATCACAGACCCTGGCTGCCTTCAGTCAGCCTCTGAACACGGCAAAAATGAGGAAAGGTGACTGATGTCTCTGCTCAATATCGGTTTTAGCGGACTCAACGCGGCACAGATCGCGTTGAATGTGACCGCCCAGAATATCGCCAACGTCAATACCATCGGCTACAGCCGTCAGGAAGCCATGATGGGCAGCCTGTCCGGTTTTGGCCGGCTGGATAATGGTCAGGGGGTAGAGGTAACCGGTGTTCGCAGGATCACGGATGAGTATCTGGTTTCCCAGCATTGGCGCAGCTGCTCCGCGACCGGGGCCTCCTACTCGTTCCATCAGTACATCAATACCACCGAACAGCTCCTGGGCAGCGAGTCGATGAACATCGCCAAGGGGCTGGACAGCTTCTTCGCTTCCCTGAGTGCGGCCCTCGACAGCCCGGAAACACCGGCCCAGCGCAGCCAGATAGTGAGCTCTGCTGGCGCGTTGGCGAACCGCTATGGCCAGCTGAACGAGAGCATGATGACTCAGGAGAAGCAGATCGACGATCAGCTGAACAGCACGGTTTCTCAGGTCAACAGCTATCTCAAGCAGGTTGCCGAACTCAATACGCAGATCAGCGAGCAGGCTTCCAAGGGGGTCAATACATCCGCTCTGGAAGACAGTCGTGAGCAGATCGTGCGCGAGCTTTCCACCTATATGGAGGTGAGGGTCAACCGACAGAGCGATGGTTCCTTCTCGCTCAGCCTGCCTCAGGGGCAACCGCTGGTTCTGGCTGGCAGCAGCAGTACGCTCTCGCTGGCCGGTGACAAGCTCAGCCTCAGTTTTGGCCCACAGACCTTCGAAGTACCCGCTCTGCATGGCGGTACTCTGGCCGGGGTGATGGATTACCGTGCCAATGTGCTGCGTCCGCTGCGCGATGAACTCAACCAGATGGCAAAGAAACTGGCCGATGACTTCAATGCCAAGCAGGCTGGCGGTGTTGACCTTAATGGTGACCCGGGCAAACCCCTGTTCAGTTACGACCCGCTCAACCCTTCCGGTACCCTGAAGATTGCCGATGGCTTTACCGGCGATCATCTCGCTTTTGCCAAGGCTGGGGGCGGGCAGGGCGACAACCGCAATCTGCAGGAGATAATCACCATCAAAGATGGCCAGTATGACGCCTACAGCGCCCTGCTGGGCCGGATAGCGGTGCAGAGCGGACAGGCCAAGGCGACCATGCAGGCTGATGCCAATATGGAGAAGCAGCTGGCTACCAAGCTGAGCAGTGTAAGCGGGGTCAACACCGATGAAGAGGGGGTCAAGATCATGGCATACACCAAGGTCTATCAGGCTAATGCCAAGGTGATTAGCACCTCGGATCAGCTCTTCAATTCCATCCTGAACATGTTCTGACGGAGTGACTATGCGCATCAGTACCAACCAGATCCAGCTCAGCATGCTCGATAACCTGCAATACGGTTTCGGCGAGTATGCTCGCCTCGATCGCCAGATCTCCTCAAACAAGCGCATTCTGCAGCCTTCGGATGATCCGGTGGGGAGCGTGCAACTGCTCGGACTCAAGAAAGAGCAGGTGGCGATGGAGCAGTATCAGAAGAATATCGCCAACGCCAAAAGCCAGCTCTCTCAGGGTGAAATCCAGCTGGAGTCCATGACCAATATGCTGATGCGGCTGCGCGAGCTGACCCAGACCGCGGCAACCGACTCCTTGTCAGAAGATGATCGTCGCGCCATCGCGACCGAAGTCGGTGTTATCAAGGAGGGGCTGTTCGATCTGGCCAATGCACGCAACGAGAGTGGCTCCAGCCTGTTTGCTGGTAGTCAGGTCAACCAGACCACTCTCGTGAAAAATGCCAGCGGTGACTACGTCTATCAGGGAGATTCCTTGGTGCGTGAGGTCAGCATCGCCAAGGGGGTCACGGTCGGGCTCAACCAGACGGCAGAGAAGCTGTTCATCGACAACGGCGATTTCTTCAAGCAGCTCGATACCATGGTTGCCGCGATAGAGAGCGGAGCACCCGATGCAGCCGATCAGGCGCGCAGCATGCTGGATCGCAGCAAGGTGCTGCAGGACGATATCAGCCAGATGGTGAGTACCATCGGCGCCCGCATGAACCTGCTTGATCAGGTCGATGAGGGGCATACCGAGAAGGGGACCTATAGCAAGGAAGTGAGCAATCAGATAGAGTCCCTCGACTATGCCAGTGCCGTTACCCAGCAGGCCCATGTGCTGATGGCCTTGCAAGTGCAGCAACAGGCATTTGCCAAGGTCAATGGATTGAGCCTCTTCAACTACATGCCATAACATCAGGCGCAAGGAGTCATGATGCAGATTCAGCAAACCCGTCCGGGCGGTGTGGCCGAGACGCCCGCTCAGCCCCGGCTGCACGGGCGCTTGACTGCTCAGGACACATCCCGACCGGCAAAAAAAGTTGAGCGCCAACCCAATATTGTCCGGCTCGATCGCTGGGCACTGATCGGGACGGCCCAGCAGCGAATTGCCCACGCTCAGGGTGGTGAACTGGCATTAAGCCAGGTCTGGGGCGAGCTGAAGCGGCTGGAGCAACAGCTGGGTCAGCATCGTGAGGCTGGCAGCGATCTGGTGACACGCCTCAAGCAGCTGGAAGATAAACTCACCCGGCCACAAGCGCCCCTGACCTCGGAGTTGAAGCCGCGTCTGTTGACCTCGGCCGCCGAGAGTCGGGTTCATTACAGCGCCGATCGGCTCGATCTGCTAAGTCCCAAGGCAAGTGCCGAGCGTCTGGTGTTCTCTTTCCCGCAAACCGCCAGTGCCGTCGAGGTGACCCTACCAGCAGGAGCCAATGAGGCTGATGTTGCATCCAGGCTCGATCGGGCGCTGCGCAAAGAGCACATTCAGGCACGTCTCAACGAGTTGGGCAAGCTGGAACTGAGTGTTCCGGAATTGCATAGACGCAAACTGGACGAGCCTGTGCTGCTCAGTGGGGAAGGCATTCGCATTCCGGCCGGAAACCCTGTCCCGGTGCAATTCAAGGCAAAGCCGGGGCAATTGACCCTGCTTGGCGAAGGTATCGACAAAGGTGAGCTGCGACAGGAGCAACAGCGCCTGAAAAGATTGCTTGGGGAAATCGAACAATCCGTGCGGGAGCTGAAGCAGTTCCGCCAGCGGATGGTCAAGCAGCTCGATCGGGTGAAGGCGCGTAGCCAGAACATGAAACAGCAGGAGCTTGAGCAGCTTCAGGGCAAGCTCAGTGAACAGCTAAAGGATGGCGGTTTCATGGGAACCATGTCTGGTCTGCTGGCTCAGGCCAATGTATCGCGCCAGAATGTGGTGGCTCTGCTGACGTAAGGGACGACGCTCTACATCAACGCCAAGATGAAAAAGAGACCGCCAGCAACATGCTGGCGGTCTCTTTTTTCAGGGTTTCAGCAAGGCGTACAGAGTGAGATCGGACGAAAAACCGGAGGTGCTGAGTCCCTCTTCTATGGTCTTGAGAAAGTTCGGGTTGTGCTGGCGTATGGTGTGATAGCTGTAGAAAAGATCGATGACATCCTGTTCTTCCAGCTCCTTGTCCATAGCCAGAAGACACAGGTAGTTGCGCAGCAGGAAGTAATCGATCACCAGGAGCTGATAGGCCTGGAACGGGGTGGTCTGCTGCAGTGGGAAGTTGTTGTTGTAGACGTAATAGAGCAGGTAGTTGTTGAGAATGTGAGGCCTTGTGGCCAGAAAGGGGGCTACCTTGTTGCTCCAAGCTTGTTGCAGCAATGACAGCTTGCTTTCGTCATAAACGCCCTCTAGTACCTGATTTATTTTGTCGAGGCAGAACTGCATGGTCTGTCGGCCACGTCTTCCCTGCGAATATGCAACCAGCTGATGGGTAATTGTTTTCAGCCCCCACCACTGCAATATGGGTATGGGGTGCAACTGTTCGAACATGGCGTAGAGCTCCCCCTGCTCAGCCATTACCGCTACCTGCTCGAGAAATGCTTCGTGCGACAAAGAGGTCGCATCTCGATGAAGCAGCAATCCGATGAGCCATAGGCGCAGTTCGACCGGGAGAGCGGTGGCAGCCAGCACGTGGATACTCAGACTATGCAGGGTTGCCATGGCAGTGGATGGCGGCGTGGTAAAGGGGAGAGGTTGTCCGAGACGAGTCTCCTCAGTCTGCATTGCCATTGGATCTAGCAACAGGTGCCGGCAGACCTCGGGGCAGGAGAGAACCAGCGATTTCTTGAGCTGGTTGGCGAGCCGGGTTTGGGTTCTGGGGTAGGTCTTGCAAGTCTGGCTCAGTGCATCAGGCCCTGCCTTGCCGTGGATCTGACACAATCGTTTTTCGTCAAGAAAAGGGCAGGCCCCTTGCTCGTCAAGGGTTATGACCCCCCACCGTTCATTGCTTTTCTTTACTTTGCGGATGTGTTGTTTGCTCAACGATTGTATTACGGGGTCCGGGTGTTTTTCATAACTGCGGAACGTCGCTTTATCGATACTGATGGTCCAGCTATGACAGCAGTTGTCTTTGCAGCCATCTCCAATGCATTGAAATTGCGTGACAAACCGAGGGGTATATATAAATGCTGCCATGTCGTTTTCCGATAATTAAGGGTGACGACTTAAAGCAATTCGCATGCCGTATGAATCGATGGGGCGAGAATACCCAGTTGAGAGTGGGCAAAAAAATGTTCGGTCGAATTAAATTTTTGCGGCAACGAGGTCGTCTATATCTGATGTCAACCTAACAAGCTGCAGTGCAGCATTTAACTCGAGGAATACATCATGGGCTTGTCTATCCATACCAACTTTGCCTCTCTGACCACTCAGAATCAGCTGAACTCCACCAACAAGATGCTTGGCACCGCCATGCAGCGTCTGGGGACCGGTCTGCGTATCAACTCCGCCGCCGACGATGCCGCTGGTCTGCAGATGGCCACTCGCCTGCAAGCTCAGTCCAACGGTCAGAAGGTCGGTATGCGCAACGCCCAAGACGCCGTCTCCATGATGCAGACTGCCGAAGGCGCCATGGACGAGATGACCAATATTGTCCAGCGTATGAAGGATTTGGCGACTCAGGGTGCTAACGGAACTTCAACTGATAAAGATCGCTTGGCGATGGGGACTGAGTTGAAGGAACTGTCAGCTGAGTTGAAGAACATCAGTGAGAACACCAAGTTTGGTGGTCAAGCACTGATCAGCGATGCTGGTAAATTTGGTGCCGCTGCGGTGACCTTCCAAATTGGTGGGAGTGCTAACGAGAAGTTGGACGTGGATGCAACAACCAACGTTACTGCTGTGAACGCAGCTATCGATGCTGCAGAAACAGATTTTGCTACGGCTGATGCTACAGCTTTAGCTTCTACCGCCTTCAACGCACAAATCACTAAGCTGGAAAGTGCGCTTGATTCAATTGGAACTGCTCGCTCTCAGTTCGGTGCCAACATCAACCGTCTGGATCACACTGTCAATAACCTCTCCAATATGAAAGAGAACACCGACATGGCAAACGGTCGCATCATGGATGCCGACTTTGCTCAGGAAAGCACCAACATGACCAAGAACCAGATGTTGATGCAGGCTGGCATGTCCGTGCTGTCCAACTCCAACCAGATGACCGGCATGGTCACTTCCCTGCTGCGTTAACAGGTGACATGGCCGCCCCTATCGGGCGGCCTTTTGTTTAGCCGATACGTGTCGGTTGGAAAGGGCTTATAAGGCATTTTCCAACAGGCATGCCACAGAATTAGGGGGTAATGATGCAAATAGATCCGGCCAGCATGGCAATGCAACTGGTAGCTATCGAGCGCCAGAATATGGACAAGCTGCTGAAAAAGCAGATGGACAGCATCAAGGGGCAACAGAGTGCAATCAGCACGCTCACAACCAAGCTGTCGAGTTTTCAGACCATGCTCAAGGATCTGAACAAGGCATCCAACCTGCAAGCCCAAAAGGCGGTCATGTCTCAGGAAGGGATCATGACGGTGACGAGCAATGGCAAAGCCAGCTCCGGTCAATACAACTTCTTCGTTGAGCAGCTCGCTCAGTCTCATCAGATTGGCCTGAGCCTGGATAGCGAAACAACTCCTCTGCCTGCAGATGGTGTCTTCTCTCTGACGGTCAAAGGCAAGAGTGTGGATATCGATCTGGCCAGTTTGCCAGCCGGCGCAACCGTGAAAGACCTAGTTTCCCATATCAACAATGCCAAGGACAATCCCGGTGTTAAAGCCACACTGGTTCGGACTGACGGCAAGGTCAATATGGTGTTGACCAGTAAGGATAGTGGTGAAGAGAATGCCATCACGGTGAATTACAGCGGTGATGCAAGCTCTTCCTTGGGAACTGCGGTTGCCGAGCAGAGCGAGATCACCAAAGCCCAGGATGCCAAGTTGCAGATGGGCGGAAATAACCCGTTAACCATCACCTCTGCCAGCAACAAGATTGAAAATGTGGTCGATGGCCTCACCCTCCAGCTCACCAAAGCCCAGAAAAGTGGTGATGCGTTTCTGCAGGTGACTGTCGAGCAGGATAAAGAGGCAGTGACCGGCTCTCTCAAGAAGTTTGTAGACAGCTATAACGAGCTGGTCGATGAACTGGCCAAGATGACGTCAAGCGACCCCAAGGCACCTGGGGCGCTCTCTTCCGATAGCGGCGTACGCAGCCTCAAGAGCATGCTTGCCAACAGTGTGCGAGATCTGCCCAACGGCCTTAGTCTGAGCAGTCTTGGCATAAAGACTGACAAAACAGGCAAGCTCTCCTTCAACGAGACTGACTTTAACAAGGCTCTGGAGAAGGATCCCGAACTGTTGGGCAAGGCATTGATGGGGGATGACGGCCTGCTCAAGCGAATGAGCGATGCTCTGGATCCCTATACCAAACGTGATGGCGCACTCAAAGGGCGCAAGAGTGGCTTGGAAGCCAGTGAAAAGCGGGTGAATGAACGAATGGAAGCGCTGGATCGCCGTATGGATTCCGCGTATAAGCGCTACCTCAACCAATTTACCACTATGAATCAGATGATGCAGACCATGGGCAACCTGTAAGTGGCCCTGCTATTTGGCAGCCTCATCCGGAGCAAGCGAGTTTTACATGTTTGAACATCAAGATGGCTATGATGCCTACCAGTTTGCGGCAACTCAGGCCAAGGCTGCGAGTGCGGATCCACATCAGCTGGTGTTGATGCTGATGGATGGCCTGCTCGACGAAATGGCCAGAGCAGAGGGACACATTCAAGCCCGCCAGTTTGAACGCAAAGGACAGGCAATCAGCAAGTGTCTGCAGATCCTGGGGGGGCTGGACAGCGCTCTCGACATGGAGAAGGGCGGTGAGCTCGCCAGCAACCTGCATCGTCTCTATGACTACTGTGGCCAGCGTCTGTTCGAGATCAGCGTCTCCAACGATATTGCTGGTTTTGCCGAAGTACGGCGCATTCTGCTGGAGCTGAAAGAGGGCTGGGAAGCGATGGCGCGTCATCCGCGTTAAGGCGGAAGTCCCTCTTCCTCTTAATACAGGCGGACAGCGCCTGCACGCTCCGAAACACCTGAGTTCCATATATGGCCTGCTCCTTGCTAGTTGGCTGAGCTGTTTTCTTTGGGAGCAATAGCATGCCACTGATTGGGTCAACCCATCTTCCAGCCGAGCTGGATAAACGTCAGCGTCAACTGCTTGGTCTGGGCCGCCTGATTTTGCAGCAGGCTCATGCCGGTCAATGGGATGCCGTTCGTTTATCCGATAGCAAGCTGGCCAGATTTGCCGAGCTTATGGCCAAAGAGCCTGAACTGTGGGCCTCATTGTCTGCTGCGCGAGCGCAGGTTCGCAGCTGGCATCAGGAGGCACAACAGCTGTGCCGGCAAGAGGTGACCTTGCGTGAGCGTGAATGGCATGAGCTGTCCCGGAAGAGAGAGGGTTTGCAAGCGTACGGAGAGGTGCAGGAGTGGGCATGATTCAGTTTTCCGGTCTCGACGCATTGGCGATGCCAGAACAGAGCGGTTTTACCCGTCTTGCACGTCAGTCGGAGGATCAGGGGGGGCTATTTTCGCCCCTTGACCTGTTGATGGAAGAGGGGGCTCTTGCTCCTGCGACTGAAGAGATAAAGGAAGAGACGGAACAGGATGAACCGGACGAGGTCGCTGATAATGCTGCGGCTCGGCTGGACGCATTCAGTAATATGCCGCCCCCATTCCTTTTGCATGAAGCCGGCTCGAGAGCGGCAATCGTCTCCTCCAACGTGGCTGCCGCCACAGCCGGCAATGTAGAGGCGGGCGAGGATGTGCAAGGGCGCGTCCCCTCTGTCTCTGCCGCCCTGCGGGCGCTATCTGCGTACAAGCAGCCGGAAACGGAAAAGGGTCAGCCCGTCATGGAGACGCCTGTATCTGGCAACAAGGAGCGAGTCGATCGCGCAGCTACGGATTTTTCCAGTTTTATGCTGGCTCGCCCCTCGGCGCGCAGTGATGACTCAGCCATACGTGAAAAGACGATAGCCAGCTTGCAGAGCCTGCTGGGTGTTGAGCGTGCAGGGGAACGGGAGTCCGGTGTTCCTGACCTCAAAGGTATTGTGAGCAATCAGATATCCTCGCCCGCGCCGAAAGTTGCCGAGTATCAGTGGGCTCCGGT
This sequence comes from Aeromonas sp. HMWF016, assembly GCF_963878195.1. Taxonomy (NCBI): domain Bacteria; kingdom Pseudomonadati; phylum Pseudomonadota; class Gammaproteobacteria; order Aeromonadales; family Aeromonadaceae; genus Aeromonas; species Aeromonas sp. HMWF016. Next base: position 107,257 of record NZ_CAWNWX010000082.1, on the reverse strand, counting down.
CAAACTGGCCGAAACCCAGGTGCAGTGGGGGCAGCAACTGGTCGATGTGCTCAAGGACAAGGTCGAGCTGCAGGTGAACCAGCAGATCAAGCAGGCCCATATTCGCCTGGACCCTCCCGAGCTGGGTCGACTCGAACTGACTGTTCGGGTCGAGGGTGACCGGCTCAATGTTCAACTCAATGTGACCAACCCGGCCGTTCGGGACGCGCTGATCCAGTCGATGGAGCGATTGCGCATGAGTTTGGCTCCTCACCATGCTGGTGGCGTTGAAGTCAACGTCGGGCAGGGCGGGGGACAAGGCGATGCGCAAGGAAAGTGGCAACAGGAGAAAATCCTGGCGGGCCGTCGCCAATGGCAAGATGAATTTGAAGCTGCCGGGCAGGATGAGCATGCATGGCTCAATACCCTGGTGTGATCTAAACCGGCTAAATCGAGAGTGAAATCAAAATGATGCGCCGTATCATGAAGTGGTTGATGTTGGTTGTCATGGCTCTTTGCCTGTTGCTTGTGCTTGCCTATGGCGCCTATCTCAAGCGCGATACCATTGCTGTCTGGCTAGGTCTTGAAGAGCCCAAGCCAGAGTTGAGTGCCACCCCGTTGTTCAAGCCGATGGAGCGCTTCGTCATCAGTCTGGATGGTGGGGTTGAGTCTCACTATCTGGTACTTGAGCTGGCTCTGGTGACTCACAACAAGGCGCATCTGAACACGCTGAACGAGCTGACACCACTCATCCGGAACGCCATGGTGCAGTATTTCAGTCACCGTACCCACGATGATGTGAAAAAAGAGCTGCAGAATATCACCTCTTTGCAGAGTTCCCTGCTCGCCAAACTGGTCACCACCTTGCGAGGTTACGGTTACAAGACCTACCTCGACGAAGTGCTGATCACCAAGGTTCTGGTGCAATAAGACAGATATGATCGATGTCGACTGGGATGCCCCTCACGAGTTCACTTCTTCTCCGCCACGTACCGGCGAGCAGGCCATTCTGACCCGTTATCTGCCGTTGGTTAAGCGAGCCGCCAGCCACCTGCGCAGCCAGGTTTCCGCCTGCTTTGATCAGGAGGATATGGAGCAGGTCGGTATGATGGGGTTGCTGGAGGCCTGGCGTCGTTACGGTAGCGAACCGGATGTCCAGTTTGAGAGCTATGCCTTCAAGCGGATCCGGGGCGCCATGCTGGATGAGCTGCGTCGACTCGACTGGCGGCCTCGTCAACTGCGCCAGCAGGTACATAGCCACAATCAAGTCCAGCGAGACCTGCATAACCGGTTGGGCCGGGCGCCAACCGAGCAAGAGCTTGCTGCTGCGTTGAACTGCACCATCGAAGAGGTACGCCAGCTTGCATATGCCAGCCAGGCTGAGGCTTTGCAGAGCCTTGAAGAGTGGCTGGAAAACGGTGGAAGGGCGCCAGCAACCGAATCAGATGATGTCGATATGGCCATGACCATCAGCAAGGCGCTGACTCTCCTCGACAAGCGGGAACAGCTGCTGCTCTCTCTCTACTATCAGCAGGAGCTGAATATGAAAGAGATTGCTCTGGTGCTGGGACTGACCGAGTCGCGGGTTTGCCAATTGCACAAGCAATGTGTGCTTCAGCTCAAGCAGCGATTGGTCGACTCCATATAGTAGTGCCCCATGATTCGTGGGGGTGGTTTTAGAATTCGGGAGCATTCATGCAAAAACAGATTGGCATCGGCGTCATATTAATATGCGTGCTGGGTGGCTTCATGATGGCTGGTGGCAACCTTGCGGCTTTATGGCAGCCTGCCGAGCTGATCATTATTGTGGGTGCTGCTGCAGGTTCCATGTTTCTTGGCAACTCGAAAGAGGTGATGCACGAGATGTGGGCGCAATTGAAGATGTGCTTCAAGCCCAACAAGGAAGAGCGCGAGGTCTACCGTGAGTTGCTGACACTGATGCACCAGCTGCTGGAAGAGACTCGCAACAAGGGGATGAAAGCGCTGGACGAGCACATTGAAAACCCCCAGCAAAGCTCGGTGTTCCTGATGTACCCGCAAATTTCGGAAGATCCCCAGTTGCTCGGTTTTATCATCGACAACCTCCGTCTGCTGGGGATGGGCAAGATCACTCCTCATGAGCTCGATACCATCCTGGAGCAGGAGATCATGGCGATTGAGGAGGATATGCTCAAGCCTGCCCATGCACTTCACAAAACCGGCGAGGCCTGCCCCGGCTTCGGTATTTTGGCGGCTGTTATGGGGATCATTATCACCATGCAGCAACTCGACGGCCCTCTGAGCAATATCGGTGTGCATGTGGCGGCGGCGCTGGTGGGTACCTTTATCGGTATTTTCCTCTGCTACTGTCTGCTCGAACCCATCAGCAACGCCATGGAAGAGATGGTCAAGCGCCGGGTCGGTCTGCTGATGTGCATCAAATCCATTCTGATTGCCCAGCTACGTGGCAAGACGCCTCTGCTGGCGGTCGATTCCGGCCGGAAAATTCTCGAACCTGATGTCAAACCCAGCTTCCTGGAACTGGAAGACTGGGTGACCAACAGGGCGATGTAATGCGCAACCACGAACAGATCATCGTCAAGCGCCAGCAGCGGCGTAACAGCGCTCCTAAAAGCGGCGGCGCGTGGAAAGTGGCATTTGCCGACTTTACTCTGGCCATGATGGCGTTTTTCATGGTGCTCTGGATCCTGGCGGTCTCCAACCAGGAGGAGCGGGAGATTGTTGCCAGCCGCTTGCGCGATTACAGCATCATGGATAACGAGGCCAACCCGTTTGATATTCGCAATAGCCCCTATCCGGTCGATCTGGGCGGCAATCCTTCGGTCCTGGATGAGTTGAATCCAAAATTTGATCAGCGAGGGCAGCTGACCCCCAGACATATGGATCGCAATCAGAGCATCTTTTCTGAGGGGCCCGGTGGTGGATACGAGCAGCTACTGGTCGGCAAGCTGGAAGGTGAGCATCAGATGAAACAGCTTGCCGGGTTTATCGGTAATCTTGCGGAGCAAATGCAGGCGAAGAACAATCTGGAGATTCAGATTGTGCCGCAAGGTTTGCGAATCCTGATCCGTGATGACGCCGATCGCGAAATGTATAGCCGCGGCAGTGCCCGTATTAGCCCCTTCTTTCGTCATATGTTGATGGCTCTCGCCCCGATTTTTCAGCGGGTAGAAAACCGGGTCATGATCTCGGGTCATACCGACAGCACCCCTTTCGCGGGTGAAAACTACAGCAACTGGGAGCTTTCATCGGATCGCGCCATGATGGCGAGACGGGTGTTGCTGGCGGGAGGCATGCCGCCAGAGCGTATTGCCCAGGTAGTGGCCATGTCTGACACCATGCTGGAAGATAGCGAAAATCCGCAGGGTAGCCGGAACCGTCGTATCGAGTTGCTGATTATGACGACCAGAGCGGAACAGAATCTGGAGCAGCTGTTCAGTGCCGAGACCAAAGCGGCTGCCACTCAAGCCAAGGAAAAGACAGTTAATGGACGCCCCTGAAACAGAGTTTCTGTTCCATACCGCACACAATGATCCGAGAAGAAAGGTGCCTCGCTGGTATCTCCATGATGGCGCGACACCCTTCGAATCGCAGAGTTGTGGCATTGCTGCTCGCCTGTTGATATCCGGTTTGCTGTTTGACAAGAGCATTGGCCGGGCCGTCATCAAGGATATCGGGCCGGGTGGGGTAGGCTTTCTTGCTCCTGCCCGATTCATTTTGCCCGAGACAGTAACCCTTTCTCTGTTGCCACGCATTACACTGACATGCCGCATTACCCATCGCCGTCCTATTGGCCAGCACCTCTGTTTTTATGGGGCTCGCTGGTCATATCCGGAGCAAATTGACCTTGCGCCGGTATTGAGCCATTGGCGGCACAGCTTCAGGGTACCGCAATCAACGGCCGTTTCAGAGTCATCCCAAGAGGATCTGGCTGACGTTCCAGCCTGAGCTCACCACGGCTCATATCAAGACCTCTGGCTGTCTTCAGCAGCAGCGGGTCATGCAGGCTCTCCAGTGACACGGCTTTGAAGATGAGCTTGCCGCTGCCCCGCTGTTGTGTCGTGACCGGAGCTTTTGCTTTGCTGTAAACAACCGGGCAATTGGTTATTCCCGCCGGTACCGGGAGCTGCCATGCCGGATTCCAGCGGCTGGCCTCATTCATGGATACACCCTTGGCCTGGGCCCAGGCTGGCAGCGAACAACCTTCCGGATTGCGAAAAACCTTCAGGTCGTTACCACTCTGCCATGGCGGCAACTGGAAGTTGTGGGTAGTTGCCATGTCGAGCACTCTGGCAAGGGCAATAAAGCGGGCAACGTAAACTCGGGTTTCCGTCGGCAGATCCAGAGCCCAGATATTTCGGGTGCCGGCTTTCAATACCGCATTCAGCACACGCCCTTCTCCAGCGTTATAAGCGGCCAGCGCCAGCAACCAGTCCCCGCCAAAGAAACGAGAGAGCCAGCCAAGGTAAGTCAGAGCAGCCTCGGTTGCCAATGGCAGCGAATAGCGGCCATCGAATGAACTATTGATAGGCACGGCAAAGCGCTTGGCCGTATCGGGCATGAGTTGCCAGGGGCCTGCTGCGCCAGCGGCAGAGACAACATCGAGGCGGTAGCTGCTTTCCAGCAAAGGGACAAAAGCCAGCAGGGGCGGAAGTTTGCGTTCCTGCACCTGTTCCGAGATCCAGCGGATAATGGGTTGGGTTTCGGCAAGGCGCTGTTGCAGATAGGAGCTCTGTGCAAGCAGAAAGGCTTGCTGTTGATTAACAAGCTCGGCCCCCTCTCCACGTATCGGGAGAGGGAAGCCGGTTTGCCATTGATAATTGTGATAGGCGTGACAAGATGTGGATGTTATTAACATCACGCTTAGTAAAAAGAAAATGAACCTGGTCATTGTGAATGCGTTGAACAAGGATTGCACAATAATAAAAACATCATGTATCTCAACAGTTTTCTGAATTTAGGGTCGTCTCATCATGTGTAATCCAGGACGTGGCAAGCATGATAACACGAGTAAAAAAGAGCCCAAATGCGGGTAAAGCAATCCAGAAGTTTTTGCTATATCTGATCCTCGCCAATTTTATTCTCATGGGGCTTTACATCGCGTTTGCCCACGAGCTGACGTTTGCCGTCAATATCCTGCTGACCGCGCTGCTGATAATTTACAACCTGCTGCTTTGTCATCTGGTCTCTTTGCGCGCTCGCCGTTCCAAAGATGGCTATATCATCTATCCGGTGATCTGCGTCAGTATTTTGCTCTGCGCTGTTGTGCTGTTCCGTTTCATCATCTCTCCCAGATAGTAACTGCTCACCCACAGCTTTTTTATTAATCGTATTTTCTTTCGCCACAAATAACTTGTGGAAAATCAACCCACTCAATCCGTAACCCGCAAATGCTGCGTCAATATGTTCCCTCTGGCCGATCTCCTTGCTTGAAAAGCCCCCTCCACGTCCTTAAACTTCAAGGTGGGGAAAAGTGGATCAAAGTGGTTTTAAAAGGGGCGATTCGCCCACTTACTCACCTTCAGGGACAGAAATTTGTTGCGTGGCGCTCACGCCATCAGCCTGGACAGCAAAGGGCGACTGGCGATTCCGACCAAGTTTCGTGACTGGCTGCGCGATGAAAGCGACGGCCAGTTGGTCTGCACCATCGATATTGCCCACCCCTGTCTGCTGCTTTACCCCCTGAACGAGTGGGAAGAGGTCGAGCGCAAGCTCAAGACCCTTTCCAGCATGAATCCCGCCGAACGCCGCTTGCAGCGGCTGTTGCTCGGGCATGCGACCGAATGCGAGCTGGATGGCAATGGCCGTCTGCTGCTCAGCCAGCCACTGCGTAACCATGCGGGGCTGGATAAGAAGATCATGCTGGTGGGCCAGCTCAACAAATTTGAGCTGTGGGATGAAGCCCGCTGGCAGCAACAGGTCAATGACGACATCTTGGGTCTGCCCGGGGACGATTGGGCAAGCTCACCACGACTACAGGATTTCTCTTTATAAATGACCCAAGCCGCTGAACACATCACAGTGCTGCTGCACGAAGCCGTCGAAGGTCTGGCCATCAAGCCGGACGGTGTCTACGTCGACGGTACTTTTGGCCGTGGTGGTCATTCTCGTCTGATCCTGCAACACCTTGGCCCTAACGGCCGCTTGATCGCCATTGATCGCGATCCGCAGGCGATCGCAGAAGCCGCCAAGATCCAGGATCCTCGTTTCGAGATCGTCCATGGCCCCTTCTCCGGTATTACCAGCTATCTGAGCGAGCGCGGTTTGCTAGGCAAGGTGGACGGTTTTCTGCTCGATCTGGGGGTTTCATCTCCCCAGCTGGACGATGCCGAGCGTGGCTTCAGCTTTATGAAAGACGGTCCGCTCGATATGCGGATGGACCCCACTTCCGGTCAGAGCGCCGCCGAGTGGCTGGCCAAGGCTGATGTGGACGATATCGCTTGGGTATTGAAGACCTTCGGTGAGGAGCGTTTTGCCAAGAAGATTGCTCGCGCCATAGTCCACGATCGCGTTACCGAGCCTTACGTGCGTACCCGCCAGTTGGCCGAGATGATTGCCCGGGTCAATCCGAGCAAGGAGAAGGGCAAGCATGCGGCGACCCGCAGCTTCCAGGCTATCCGCATCTACATCAACAGCGAGCTGGACGAGATCGAAACTGCGCTCAACGGTGCGCTGGAGGTGCTGGCTCCTCACGGTCGTCTGTCGGTGATCAGTTTCCATTCGCTGGAAGACCGCTTGGTGAAGCATTTTATTCGCAAGCACGAGAAGGGGCCGGAAGTACCCTACGGCATTCCGTTGACCGAGGCCCAGCTGGCTGGCGGTCGCAAATTGAAGTCGGTCGGCAAGGCCCTCAAGCCTTCTGATCATGAAGTGTCGGAAAACACCCGGTCGCGCAGCTCCGTGCTGCGGGTCGCCGAGCGTCTGGCGGAGTAAGCGATGAGCGAAGTGCGTGTCCACCTTGCCAAGGAGATCGTTGCGGATCTCTGGCGGCACAAGCTGCAGATCCTGCTGTCGGTCGCCGTGCTGGTGACTGCATTTGCCGTGATTTTGGTGACCAACATGACGCGCGGCCTTACTGCCAAACAGAACGACCTGATGGCCGAAGAGGATCGCCTCAATATCGAATGGCGTCACCTCCTGCTGGAGCAGGGCACCCTGGCGGAACATTCCCGGGTAGCCACTCTGGCGATGGATAAGTTACAAATGGGTCGCCCTCTGGTGACCACCGAGAAGGTAATTACCCTGCCATGAAACGCAAGGCTACAGCCAAAGCTGCCAAAGCGAACGTCAAAGCGCCCTCGATCTATCCGTGGCGCTTTCGCACGCTGGTCGTGTTCATCGGCATCGCATTTGTTGGGCTGATCCTGCGTCTGGCCTGGATCCAGGTGATCAACCCTGACCGCCTGCGTCAGGAGGGGGATATGCGCTCCCTGCGTACCACCTCCACCCAGGCGGTGCGCGGCATGATCACCGATCGCAACGGTGAACAGCTCGCGGTATCCGTGCCGGTCGAAGCTGTCTGGGCCGACCCCAAGACGGTGCACGAGTCTGGCGCGATTCACAACGAGCGAGCCTGGATGGCGCTCTCTGCCGTGCTCAAGATCGACATCAATACCCTCAAACAACGGATCGCCAGTCCCAGCAAGCGCTTTGTCTATCTGCAGCGTCAGGTGACCCCTGCCGTTTCGGAATATATCAAGGGGCTCAAGTTGGGTGGTGTCTATCTGCGTCCCGAGTCGCGCCGCTTCTATCCGACCGGTGAGATCAGTGCCCATCTGGTTGGGGTGACCAACATCGATGGCCACGGCATCGAGGGTATCGAGCGCAGCTATGACGAGTGGCTGACCGCAACACCGGGCGAGATGCGGGTGCGCAAGGATCGTCAAGGGCGGGTCATCGAACGTCTTGGCATCGTCAAGGAGGGCAAGAACGCCAACGATCTGCAGCTCAGTATCGATCAACGGGTACAGGCGCTGGCTTATCGTGCGCTCAAGCGGGCCACCGACGAGAACAAGGCGACATCCGGCTCCATGGTGATGCTGGATATCAAGACCGGCGAAGTGCTCGCCATGGTCAACACCCCCTCCTACAACCCGAACAACCGCGGTCAGTATCAGAGCTTCCGGGTGCGCAACCGGGTGGTCACCGATACCTACGAGCCGGGCTCCACTGTCAAACCATTGATTTTGCTCAGTGCCTTGCAAGCTGGAGTCACCAGCTGGAAAGATTTCATCCAGGGCGGGCCGCTCTTTATTGGCGCCAAGCAGATCAAGGACGTCAGTATCCACCGGGCGACCAACCTCTACGACATTCTGCGCTACTCCTCCAACATCGGTATGTCGCGCATCGCACTGCGGATGCCGGCACAGGAGATGATCAATACCCTCAGCATGTTTGGCTTCGGCATGGATACCGGTAGCGGCCTGATGGGCGAGAGCAGCGGCATGCTGCCCCAGCGTCGCCGCTGGTCCGATATCGAGCGGGCGACCCTCTCGTTTGGTTATGGTCTGCGGGTTACCCCGCTGCAGCTGGCTTCCGCCTACGCTACCCTGGCCAACAAGGGCAAGCGGGTGCCCATCTCCATCGTCAAGGTCACCACGCCGCCCAAGGGTGAGCAGGTGATCGACCACAACAACGCCTCCGCCATGCTGCAGGCGCTGGAGTACGTAGTCGACAACGCCATTCCTAAAGCCAAGATCCCGGGCTACCGGGTGGGTGGCAAGAGTGGTACCGCTAAGGTCGCTGTCGCAGGTGGCTATGGCAAGGATTACATGGCCTGGTTTGCCGGCTTCGCCCCGGCCAGCGATCCCCGTTTCGTCATGGTGGTGGTAATCAACGAGCCAAAAGGCAGCGCCTACTATGGTGGCGCCGTGGCGACCCCGCCGTTTGCAGAGGCCATGGGCGGGGTGCTGCAACTCTTCAATATTCGTCCGGATGCGGTACCCCCTTCGGTACCCACCAAACTCGCCAGTACGGAGGCTCCTGTTGCACCGCGCACTTGATTCATTACTGCGCCCCTTCGGCATTAAGGCGCCGGCGCTTGCCATGACCGATATCCAGCTGGATAGCCGGCGGGTCGGCCCCGGCTCTCTCTTTGTGGCCATTCGTGGCCATCAGGTGGACGGCAGACAGTTTATCGAACAGGCGGTGGCTCAGGGAGCGACCGCTGTTGTGTTTGAGGAGGACGGTGAATTTATCGCGCCAGCGGTTTCCGTTCCCTGCATCGGAATGCGCGATTTGCCTGCTCATCTCTCCGCCCTCGCAGGCTATTTCTACGATCAGCCAGCCAAAAAACTGGAGCTGGTGGGGATCACGGGGACCAATGGTAAGAGCACCACTGCGCTGCTGGTCGCCAACTGGCGCACCCTGCTGGGTGGAAAGGCTGGTGTGATGGGCACCATCGGCAACGGTCTGTTTGGCAACCTGATAGAAGCGGAAAACACCACTGGCAGCGCCGTTCAGGTGCAAGCCAATCTGGCCGCTCTGCAAGAGCAGGGGGCGGATCTGGTGGCGATGGAGGTCTCCAGCCACGGTCTGGTGCAACATCGGGTTGCTGCCTTGCCGTTTGCTGCCGCGGTCTTCACCAACCTGAGTCGGGATCACCTCGACTACCACGGCACCATGGAGGCCTATGGTGCCGCCAAGGAGCAACTGTTGCAGCTGGTCGACGAAGCGAACGCAGTGATCAACCGCGATGACGAGCTGGGTGCCAAGTGGCTCGAAAAATACCCCTCAGCGGTGGCGTTCAGCGTTAATGGCCCGATTGAAAACCATTCCGGCCGTCAGTTAACGGCGCAGCAACTCGATTTTCACCAGCAAGGTTTTCGCGCGCAGATTAACTCCAGCTGGGGGAATGGTGTATTATCCGCCCCCTTGCTCGGGCGCTTCAACGTCAGCAATGTGCTGGCGGCGATGGGAGTCATGCTGGTACTTGGCTATGACTTCGACGAGCTGCTGGCAACTGCCCCGAAATTGCAGCCGGTGACCGGTCGCATGGAGTGCTTTGGTGGTGGTGATACGCCGCTTGCGGTGGTCGACTATGCCCACACCCCGGACGCGCTGGACAAGGCGCTGCAGGCACTGCGAGTGCACTGCAAAGGCCAGCTCTGGTGTCTGGTTGGCTGTGGTGGTGATCGGGATCGCGGCAAGCGCCCCATGATGGCAGCCATGGCTGAACAGTATGCGGATCGCGTGATCCTGACCGACGACAATCCCCGTACCGAGGAGCCGGCCCGGATCATGGCCGACATGGTGGCGGGTCTTCGCGATCCTGCTGCGGTGCAGGTTGAGCACGATCGGGTCAAGGCAATCACCCTGGCCATCCGTCAGGCGAGCAAACAGGACATCATTCTGGTGGCCGGCAAAGGTCACGAGGATTATCAAATCATTGGAACCGACAAGCGGCACTATAGCGACCGGGAAACCGTCGCCGCCGCTTTGCACACATTAATGGAGTCATTCAAATGATGACCCTCAGGCTTGCCGACCTGGCGCAGGTGCTCGATGCCCGTCTGATTGGTGAAGATGGCGAGATTACTGCGGTCAGCACCGATACCCGTACCCTGGGTACTGGCGCTCTGTTTGTTGCACTGCGCGGCGAGCGCTTCGATGCCCACGATTTTTGCGATCAGGCGCTGGCGGCGGGGGCCTCTGCCCTGCTGGTCGAGCGTGAACTGCCGCTGGCCATTCCCCAACTGGTGGTAGCCGATACCCTCAAGGGGTTGGGCCGTCTCGGCAAACTGGTGCGTGAGCGCATCAACCCGAAAGTGCTGGCTATCACCGGCAGCTGCGGCAAGACCACGGTGAAGGAGATGGCGACTGCCATCCTGCGCAACGAAGGGGAAGTGTTGGCCACCGCTGGTAACTTCAACAATGAGGTGGGCGTGCCGCTCACCCTGCTGCGCCTCGAACCGCAACACAAGTTTGCGGTGATGGAGCTGGGAGCCAACCATCCGGGCGAGATTGCCTGGACCACCTCGCTGGCTAAACCGGATGCCGCCATCATCAACAACGTGGCTGCGGCTCATCTGGAGGGTTTTGGCTCGCTGGAAGGGGTGTTCCATGCCAAGAGCGAGATTTTTGAGGGCTTGAGCGAAGGCGGCAGCGCCATCGTCAACGCCGACAACGAATTCTGGCCTAAGTGGCGTGAGCGTGGTATTCGCTGCGCCTTCTCCATCGAAGATCAGAGCCAACCGTTCCATGCTCGCGATGTGGTTCTCAACACTCAGGGTTGTGCCGAGTTCGTGATGGTGACCCCGCAGGGTGAGGTGAGCCTGACTCTGGCGATCCCCGGCCGCCATAACGTGGCTAATGCGCTGGCTGCCGCCGCTGGTACCTTGGCGCTCGGTGCTTCTCTGGCCTCGGTCAAAGCCGGTCTGGAGCAGATGGCGCCGGTCAAGGGACGCTTCTGTGTTCAGCGCTGGGGCGGTCTGACCCTGGTGGACGATACCTACAATGCCAGCGTGGAGTCCGTGCTGGCGGGCATCGATGCGTTGACCGCCATGAGCGGCTTCAAGGTGCTGGTGTTCGGTGACATGCGGGAACTGGGTGAAGAGTCTGCCGAGCAACATGCCCGGGTTGGCCATCATGCCCGCGCGTGCGGTCTGGATGCCGTGCTGACAGTGGGGGAAGAGAGTCGCCATACCGCAGATGCCGCGGCTGGCCGACATTTCGAAAACAAGGCGTCGTTGTTTGAAGTGCTTGCGCAAATGATTAATACACATCAGGAAATTTCGATTCTGGTCAAAGGGGCCCGTGGCTCCCGCATGGAAGATATCGTCAAGATGGTCGTCGACCATCAGGAGTCAGCTGCATGCTAGTCTGGCTGGCTGAACTGCTTACTCCGCACTTCACCTTCTTCAACGTCTTTTCCTACCTGACGTTTCGCGCCATCCTGTCGATCATTACCGGTCTGGGTGTTGCGCTCTGGATGGGGCCTCGCCTGATCCGTCGCCTGCAGATCCTGAAGTTTGGTCAGGTGATCCGCAACGATGGTCCCGAGTCTCACCTCAGCAAGCGAGGTACCCCGACCATGGGGGGGCTGATGATCATTGCCGCCATCTTCACTTCCGTGTTGCTCTGGTGCCGCCTCGACAACCCCTATGTCTGGTTAGTGCTGTTTGTGCTGGGGGCCTACGGTGCCATCGGATTTGCCGACGACTACCTCAAGGTGGTGCGCAAGAACACTGACGGTCTGATCGCCCGCTGGAAGTACTTCTGGCAATCCGCCGTTGCGCTGGGAGTGGCGGTATTCCTCTATGCTACTGCCACCCACGATGGTCAGACCCAGCTGGTGGTGCCCTTCCTCAAGGATGTGATGCCGCAGCTTGGCCTGATGTTTATCCTGCTGACCTACTTTGTCATCGTCGGTACCTCCAACGCGGTCAACCTGACCGATGGTCTGGATGGCTTGGCCATCATGCCGACCGTGATGGTGGCGGGCGGCTTTGCGTTTATTGCCTGGGCAACCGGCAACGTCAACTTCGCCAGTTACCTGCATATTCCCTATGTTCCCTATACCTCCGAGCTGGTGATCGTCTGTACCGCCATCGTCGGTGCGGGTCTGGGCTTCCTCTGGTTCAACACCTATCCGGCGCAGGTCTTCATGGGCGACGTCGGCTCGCTGGCGCTGGGCGGCGCGCTCGGTACCATCGCCGTGCTGGTGCGTCAGGAGTTTCTGCTGGTGATCATGGGCGGAGTCTTCGTGATGGAGACAGTCTCGGTGATCCTGCAGGTGGGTTCATACAAGCTGCGCGGCGTGCGGATCTTCCGCATGGCGCCGATCCATCACCACTACGAGAAGAAGGGCTGGCCGGAGCCGCGCGTTATCGTGCGCTTCTGGATCATTACCCTCGTGCTGGTGCTGCTGGGTCTTGCCACCCTGAAGGTGAGGTAAGGCCATGGTCATCATCATCGGATTGGGTAAAACCGGACTCTCCTGCGTCGACTACTTCCTCGGCCGTGGCGTCACGCCGCTGGTGATGGATACCCGTGCCAACCCGCCCGGCAAGGATCAGCTGCCGCCAGAAGTGGAGCTTATCCACGGGCTGGATGAAGAGCTGCTCAAGCAGGCACACATGATCGTAGCGAGCCCGGGCATTGCCTTGGCGACCCCCGAATTGAAAGCGGCTGCCGAGCGTGGTGTGCAGATCATCGGGGATATCGAGCTGTTTGTGCGCGAGACCCAGACACCGGTCATCGCCATCACCGGCTCCAACGGCAAGAGTACAGTGACCACGCTGGTGGGCGAGATGATTGCCGAAGCCGGACTCAATGTCGGAGTTGGCGGCAATATCGGTACGCCGGCGCTCGATCTGCTCAAGCAGCCGATGGATCTCTGCGTGCTGGAGCTCTCCAGCTTCCAGCTCGAGACCACCTACAGCTTGCGTGCTGCCGCCTCCGTGGTATTGAACCTTAGTGAAGATCATATGGATCGTTATCAGGGCATGGCCGATTATCGCGCCGCCAAGATGGAGATCCATCAGAACTCCAAACACATTCTGGTCAACCGTGACGATGCCCAGACCCTGCCCGATGTGGGTCAGGTGTGGCAGAGCTTTGGCCTCGACTGCAATGGCTATGGCCGTTGCTTGCTGGATGGCCGCTACTGGCTGACCCTGCACGGCGAACCGCTGTTGGCGGTGGACGAGATGAAGATTGTCGGCGCCCACAATCAGGCCAATGCGCTGGCCGCCATGGCGCTGTGCGATGCGGTCGGCATTCCCCGCGCAGCGCAACTCACCGTGTTGCGCCGTTTTGAAGGTCTGCCGCACCGAGCCCGCTTCGTGCGCGAGGTGAACGGGGTGCGCTGGATCAACGACTCCAAGGCGACCAACGTTGGGGCGACTCTGGCTGCCGTGGCTGGAGTGCGCGAGTCGGTCAAGGGTCGTCTGTTGCTGCTGGCCGGTGGTCAGGGCAAGGGGCAGGATTTTGGCCCCATTCAGGCGCTGCTGGGCAACCAGATCGATCACATGTACTGCTTCGGTCAGGATGCCGAGGTGCTGCTGGCGCTGGGTGAGCAGACCGAACGGGTTGCCGACCTTGCTGCCGCCGTTGCCAAGGCGGCTGCCGATGCCAGACCCGGTGACTGGGTGCTGCTGGCGCCGGCCTGTGCCAGCCTCGATCTGTTCAAGTCGTTCGAGGTGCGCGGCGATCGCTTTACCGAGATGGTGATGGCGCTATGAACGCCCTTCGCGCAGCCGCAGGTCTTTTCCAGCGCTGGTTGTTACCGGCGCGTCCAGCTGGTCTCTATGATCGTCAGCTGGTTGTGCTGGCGCTTGCGCTGATGGCGCTCGGGGTGGTGATCGTGGCATCTGCCTCGATCCCCGAGGGGATCTCTCTGGGCAACGATCCCTTCATGTTCGTGAAACGTCACGCCATGTTTCTGGTGATGGCGCTCGGCATCTCCTGGTTCGTGCTGCAGGTGCCGATGGCACGCTGGCAGGAGCACAACGGCCCCATGCTGCTGCTGGCCATTCTGATGCTGGTGCTGGTGCTGCTGGTGGGGCGCAACGTCAACGGTGCGGTGCGCTGGTTGCCGCTCGGCCCGTTCAACCTGCAGCCTGCCGAATTCGGCAAGCTGGCGCTCTTTGTCTATCTGGCTGGTTATCTGGTGCGGCGCCAGAACGAGGTGCGTGAAGCCTGGATTGGCTTCCTCAAACCGCTGGCGGTATTCGGGGTGCTGGCCGTTCTGTTGCTGCTGCAGCCTGACCTGGGCTCCACCGTGGTGATGTTTGTTACCTCGTTCGGCATGCTCTTTCTGGCTGGCGCCCGACTCGGGCAGTTCCTGACTCTGATCGGTGCCGGTGTCGGTGCCGTGGTGATGCTGATCATCGTCGAGCCTTACCGGATGCGACGGGTTACCTCCTTTATGGATCCCTGGGCCGATCCGTTTGGCAGTGGCTACCAGTTGACCCAGTCGCTGATGGCGTTTGGCCGCGGCAGCTGGTTTGGCGAAGGGCTGGGCAACTCCATCCAGAAGATGGAGTACCTGCCGGAAGCGCATACCGACTTCGTCTTTGCGATCCTCGGTGAAGAGCTCGGCTATGCCGGTGTTCTGGGGGCGCTGTTCCTGATCTTCGCACTGGCGGTCAAGGCACTGAAACTGGGCCACAAGGCTCTGGCTGCCGATCGCCTCTATGACGGTTATCTGGCCATCGGTATCGGGATCTGGTTCAGTTTCCAGACCTTCGTTAACGTTGGCGCGGCCAGCGGCATGATGCCGACCAAAGGGTTGACCTTGCCACTCGTGAGTTACGGTGGCTCCAGTCTCATCATCATGACGGTGGCAGTGAGCATGTTGATTCGAATCGATTTTGAGTTGCGTCAGGCGACAGCCCAGGCGCGGGTGCGGGAGGTTTAGTGAGCAAGACGCTGTTGGTGATGGCAGGTGGTACCGGGGGACATGTCTTCCCGGGTCTGGCCGTAGCCGATCGATTGAAGGAGCAGGGCTGGACTGTCCACTGGCTGGGTACCGCCGACCGGATGGAAGCCGAGCTGGTGCCAGCCCACGGCTATCCCATCTCCTTTATCGATATTCAGGGGGTGCGTGGCAACGGTATCAAGCGGTTGCTGGCGGCGCCCTATCGCATCGTGAAATCCGTGCTGCAGGCGCGTCAGGTGCTCAAGACCGTTCGTCCTGATGTGGTGCTCGGTATGGGCGGCTTTGCCTCCGGCCCGGGTGGCGTCGCGGCCTGGTTCTCCGGGATCCCGTTGCTGCTGCACGAACAGAATGCTGCAGCAGGTATGACCAACAAGCTGCTGGCGCGTATCGCCAAGCGGGTGTTGATGGCATTCCCGGGGGCGTTTGCTCCGAGCCGCCGCACTGCCGTGGTGGGCAATCCGGTTCGCCCCGAAGTGGTCGCACTGCCCGATCCGCAACTGCGTAGCAGCAGCGAGCCGTTGCACCTTCTGATCGTGGGCGGAAGTCTGGGGGCTCGCGTGCTCAACGAGCAGGTGCCCGCAGCGGTCGCTGCGGCTGGTGTGCCTATCGAGGTGCGTCACCAGTGCGGCAAGGGCAATAGCGACACCGTCAGTGCAGCCTATGCCCAACACGGCATCAATGCCGAGGTAAGCGAGTTTATCAAGGATATGGCGGGAGCCTATGCCTGGGCCGACCTGGTGGTCTGCCGGGCGGGTGCACTGACCGTTTCCGAAGTGGCTGCTGCCGGTGTGGCTGCTATCTTCGTGCCGCTGCCCCATGCAGTGGATGATCACCAGACCCGCAACGCCCTGACGCTTGTCGACGGTGGTGCGGCTGAGTTCCTGCCTCAGTCCGAGTTGACCACAGCCTCGCTGGCTGCGCGTCTCTCCTGGCTAGCCGGGCGCAGGGAGACTCTGTTTAACATGGCCAAGGCCGCCCGTCGCGTCGCTATTACCGATGCGGCAGAGCGGGTTGCTGACGAGTGCAAACGACTCGCCGCAGGGCAGACAAATAAAGAGTAAGGATGAGATTGCACTGGCCACGCCGTGCAGCCTCACCCCTTTGTAGATTGATGCTGTGAGATGAGGTCGTTTGAGAACAAACGGCTTGCGGCAGACTAAAGAGACGATTATGACCAAGGTTGAACTGGCAAAACTGCGTACTGTGATCCCCGAAATGCGCCGCGTGCGTCGCATCCATTTTATCGGCATCGGTGGTGCCGGTATGGGCGGTATCGCCGAAGTGCTTGCCAACGAAGGGTATCAGGTAACGGGTTCTGATCTGGCTCGCAATGCAGTGACCGAGCGGCTTGAGGCTCTGGGCGCACATATCTTTACTGGCCACAGCGCCGAGCACGTCAACGGCGCCAGCGTGGTAGTAGTCTCCACCGCGATCAAGCAGGATAACCCGGAGCTGCTGGCTGCCCGTGAGCTGCGGATCCCGGTAGTGCGCCGTGCCGAGATGCTGGCCGAGCTGATGCGTTTTCGTCACGGCATCGCCATCGCTGGTACTCATGGTAAAACCACTACGACCAGTCTGGTGGCAAGCATCTATGCCGAAGCCGACCGCGATCCGACCTTCGTTATCGGTGGCCTGCTCAACAGCGCCGGCACCAATGCCCGTCTGGGCAGCAGCCGTTACCTGATCGCCGAGGCGGATGAGAGCGATGCCTCCTTCCTGCATCTGCAGCCGATGGTCTCTATCGTGACCAACATCGAAGAGGATCACATGGATACCTACGGCGGTGATTTCTCCAAGCTGAAGGCCACCTTCATCGAGTTTCTGCACAACCTGCCTTTCTACGGTCTGGCGGTGGTCTGTATCGATGACCCGGTGATTCGTGGCATGCAGCCCGAGATTGCGCGCCCGACCCTGACCTATGGTCTCTCTGACGATGCCGATGTGCAGGTGCTGGATTTTGTCCAGACCACCAACCACAGCTGCTTCCGGGTGCGCCGCAAAGATGCGGGTGAGCTGCAGGTAACCCTCAACTTGCCGGGGATCCACAACGCCTTGAACGCTGCCGCGGCGATTGCTGTCGCGACGGAAGACGGGGTTAGCGACGATGCCATCATCCGTGCGCTGGCCAAATTTGAAGGGGTCGGTCGTCGCTTCCAGCAGTATGGCGAGTTTGAAACCGGTCGCGGCAAGGCGATGCTGGTGGACGATTACGGTCACCATCCGAGTGAAGTGAAGGTCACTATCAATGCCGCCCGTGCCGGCTGGCCGGAGAAGCGTCTGGTGATGGTGTTCCAGCCGCACCGTTATACCCGCACCCGCGACCTCTACGAGGACTTCGCCGATGTGCTCTCCAAGGTAGACGTACTGGTAATGCTGGAGGTTTATGCTGCCGGCGAGGATCCGATCCCAGGTGCTGACGGTCGTGCGCTGTGTCGCTCCATCCGTTCGCGCGGCAATCTGGAACCCATCTTTGTGGCGACGCCGGATGATGTTCCAGCGGTGCTGGCAGATCTGGTTGGCGAAGGGGATCTGGTGCTGACTCAGGGGGCAGGGAACGTCGGGGCTCTGGCTCGCCGTCTCGGCGAGATGAAATTGAGCATAGATAGCATGAAATCTGGTGCCTGAGGGCCCAATGAGTATTTTGACCGCCAAGCCGGGGCCTATATAATGGCGAACCGGTCTGTCAAAAGGCCGGTTTAGCGCGTTACACGGGGATCGAGCGGGTGGAGGCAAGGGCACAGGGGCGCACCAAGGGCGGCTTCATCGCAGGCGTGATGTTTTTCCTGCTGGTGATATGGGGCTGCTATCGGACTGCGCTGGATGTTAAAGGTTGGCTGACGGATGCCAACCGGTTGCCCATGAGCGAGCTGTTGCTGCAGGGGCAACACCAGTATCTGGAAACCGAAGAGCTGCGGATGGCCGTGCTGGATGGCGCCGAGTCACGCAACTTCTTCGAATTGGACGTCAACGAATTGCAGGCGCGGCTCAATGCCCTGCCATGGGTAGCCTCGGTATCGGTACGCAAGAAGTGGCCGAATAAGATCAAGGTCTACCTGACAGAACAGGACGTGGCGGCGCGCTGGAACGGCAACCGCTTCGTCAACACCAAAGGCAAGGTATTCAGTGCACCCGATCGGGTCAAGACACCGCTGTTGCAGCTGTCGGGGCCGGATGACCAGGCCGCCATGGTGTTGAAAGAGAGTCGGCAGTATGAAGCGCAACTGGCTGCCAAGGGATACAAGTTGCTGGGGGTGAATCTGACCCCCCGCCATGCCTGGGAACTGACCCTGGATGGCAATATCAAGCTGTTTCTGGGGCGCAACGACATAGCGCTCCGGTTGCAGCGGTTTATCGATGCCTTCCCGGCTATCGAACCCCGCGCGCAGGTTGCGTACGTGGATCTTCGATACGATACCGGAGTGGCAGTTGGCTGGAAGAAGAGCGAAGAGAAAGTGCATGACCAACACCGCAGATAGGAATTTGATTGTCGGACTGGATATCGGCACAACCAAAGTGGCGGTTCTGGTCGGTGAAGTATTGCCGGACGGTGAACTGAACGTCATCGGTATGGGCAGTCACGCTTCCCGCGGGATGGAGAAGGGCGGGGTCAACGACCTCGACTCCGTGGTCAAGTCACTGCGCCGTGCGGTGGAAGAGGCTGAGATGATGGCAGATTGCCAGATCAGCTCGGTCTACCTCGGCTTGTCTGGCAAGCATATCGACTGCCGTAACGAGACTGGCATGGTGCCCATCTCTGACGAAGAGGTGACCCAGGAGGATGTGGACAACGTGATCCATACCGCCAAGTCGGTCCGCCTCTCGGACGAACTGCGGGTATTACACGTGCTGCCGCAAGAGTTTGCCATCGACTATCAGGAAGGGATCAAGAATCCGGTCGGTCTCTCTGGTGTACGGATGGCGGCCAAGGTGCATCTCATCACCTGCCATAACGACATGGCTCGCAACATCGAGAAGTGTGTCGAGAAAGTGGGTCTGCGAGTCGATCAGCTGATCTTCTCCGCGCTGGCATCCAGTTACGCGGTGCTTACTGAAGACGAGAAAGAGCTGGGTGTCTGCGTAGTGGACATCGGTGGTGGCACCATGGATATGTCGCTGTTTACCGGCGGTGCCCTGCGTCACACCAAGGTGATCCCGTACGCTGGCAGCACGGTTACCAGCGACATCGCGTATGCCTTCGGCACGCCGCCGCTCGACGCAGAAGCGATCAAGGTGCGCTACGGCTGCGCCCTCGGTCGTCTGGTCAGCAAAGAAGACAATATTGAAGTGCCCAGTGTCGGCGGTCGTCCGGCGCGCAGCCTGCAGCGGCAGACACTGGCTGAAGTAATCGAGCCCCGCTACACCGAGTTGCTCTCCATGGTGAATGATGAGCTGGTGCGGGTACAAAGCGAATTGAAAGCGCAGGGGGTCAAGCATCAGCTGGCAGCCGGTGTGGTCTTGACCGGCGGCGCTGCCCAGATCGAAGGCATTGTGGAGTGTGCAGAGCAGATCTTCCAGAGCCAGGTTCGGGTAGGGGAGCCCATGAATATTCGTGGCTTGAGTGATTATGTGCAGGCGCCGGTTTACTCGACTGCGGTCGGGTTGCTGCAGTACGGCCGTACACATCAGGCAACAGGTAGCAACAAAGAATATGCCGCCAAGGCAAGCGTCGGTGGTCTGGTCAAACGGGTCAGCAACTGGCTGCGTGGCGAGTTTTAAGAATTTTGCTGAGTCAGGCAAATAAAGCGGAGAGACAACATGTTTGAATTTATGGATAGCCACACTGACGAAGCCGTCATTAAAGTGATCGGTGTAGGTGGCGGCGGCGGCAACGCTGTCGAACACATGGTTCGTCAAAACATCGAAGGTGTCGAGTTCATTACCGTCAACACCGATGCTCAGGCACTGCGCAACTCCAGTGCCAACACCACTCTGCAGATCGGCGGTGGCATCACCAAAGGTCTGGGGGCTGGCGCCAACCCGGAAGTGGGTCGTGATGCGGCCATGGAAGATCGCGAAGCGCTGCGTGAGCTGCTGACCGGCTCCGACATGGTGTTCATCGCTGCCGGTATGGGCGGTGGTACCGGTACCGGTGCTGCGCCGATCGTGGCCGAAGTGGCGCGCGAAATGGGCATCCTGACCGTTGCTGTGGTGACCAAGCCGTTCTCCTTCGAAGGGAAGAAGCGGATGGGCTTCGCTGCGCACGGTATCGAAGAGCTCTCCAAGAACGTCGACTCCCTGATCACCATCCCCAACGACAAGTTGCTGAAGGTGCTGGGTCGTGGCATCTCCCTGCTGGACGCCTTCAAGGCGGCCAACGATGTGCTGCTTGGCGCGGTACAGGGCATTGCCGAGCTGATCACCCGTCCAGGCCTGATCAACGTCGACTTTGCGGACGTGCGTACCGTTATGCGCGAAATGGGTACCGCCATGATGGGTACCGGTTCAGCCTCCGGTGATGACCGTGCCGAAGAAGCGGCCGAGAAGGCCATCTCCAGCCCGCTGCTGGAAGACGTGGACCTGGCCGGTGCCCGCGGCATCCTGGTCAACATCACTGCCGGCATGGACATGACCATCGAAGAGTTCGAAACCGTCGGTAACGCGGTCAAGGCCTTCGCTTCCGAGAACGCCACTGTAGTAGTGGGTACCGTAATCGATCCGGAAATGCACGACGAACTGCGTGTGACCGTGGTTGCCACCGGTATCGGTGCCGAGCGCAAGCCGGACATCACTCTGGTCAAGAGCAGCCAGGTGCAAGAGCGCCCGGTACGTCAGCCGCTGGTCAGCGACATGATGCAGGGCCGCGTGATGGACGAAGCCCCGGCCAAGGTGGTTAACGCTGAGCCGCAAGCCCGTCGTGAACCGGATTATCTGGATATTCCGGCGTTCCTGCGCAAGCAGGCAGACTAAGTCTCTTATGAGGCGTATTTGTCTGTTGCTTAAGGAATGTGCTAAGATGGCCTGCCAACGACCATCTGGTCCGGATTTTAAGCTGTTTAGGGTACACCCATGATTAGACAAAGAACCTTGAAAACGAGTGTTCAGGCGACTGGCGTCGGCCTGCATTCGGGCCGGAAAGTCACCATGACATTCCGTCCGGCTCCTGTGAATACAGGGATCGTTTACTTGCGTACCGACCTGAATCCTGTGGTGGAGCTGCCAGCCAATGCCGATCAGGTGCGTGATACCGTGCTCTGTACCGCTCTGGTCAACGAAGCCGGCGTGCGTGTCTCTACCATTGAGCACCTCTCCGCCGCGTTGGCCGGGATGGGGATCGACAACCTCTACGTCGAGGTTGACGCGCCCGAGATCCCGGTAATGGACGGCAGCGCGCATCCCTTTATCTACCTGCTGCAGGAAGTCGGGATCCGTGAGCAAAATGCTGCCAAGCAGTTTGTGCGGATCAAGAAGAGCATCCGGGTTGAAGATGGCGACAAGTGGGCGGAATTCCACCCCTATCGCAATGGCTTCAAGATGGATCTCGAGATCGATTTCCAGCATCCGGTCTTTGAAGGGCGCAACCAGCGTTGTGTACTGGATTTCTCCGGTGCCTCCTTCGTGAAAGAGATCAGCCGCGCCCGTACTTTCGGGTTCATGCGTGATATCGAGTACCTGCGTTCCCAGAATCTGGCGCTGGGCGGAAGCCTGGAAAACGCCGTGGTGCTGGATGACTACCGGGTACTGAACGAAGATGGTCTGCGTTACGAGGACGAGTTCGTCAAGCACAAGATGCTGGACGCAATCGGTGACCTCTATATGTGCAACCGCAGCATTATCGGTGAGTTCCGCGCTTACAAGACAGGGCATGCCCTGAACAACAAACTGCTGCGTGCCCTGCTGGCCGAGCAGGAGGCTTGGGAACTGGTGACCTTCGAGGGTGAGGGCGACAAAGCGCCTATCGCTTACTACGATAACGGTCTGGTTCTGGCCTGATAGCTGTGCAACGGAACGTCGGTCCCCTCTCCGCACCGACGTTCCGTCATTTGTTTACTCCATCCTTTAATACCGACTATCTCCCGGTTTTATTTCCCGTGCAGGCTCATGGCCGCACCTGACCGAGCAGACTGATTTCTATGAGCATTACCCTGATCCTCCACGGCAAGCAGCGACGCAGGTTGCACTTACCAAAACAACGTCTGGCATGGGTCGGCGGTATTGTTTTTTCCCTGTTGGCCCTTGGTGGTGGCTGGCTCTGGCAGAGCTGGCAGCAGAAGATGGACGCGCTGGAAGTGGCGCTGGCCATGGCCGAACAGCGTTCCGTAGACCAGAGTGGCGATGAGGCCCGCGAGCAGCTGGCGATGCTGGCAGCCCAGGTTGGCACCATGCAGGGGCAGCTTGGCCGCCTGAATGCCCTTGGTGAACGACTGACCGAGCAGGCCGACCTCGATCCCGAAGAGTTCAATTTCAAAGAGCTGCCCCCGATGGGCGGCCCCTCTTACGATGAAGATCTGGAAGTGAGTCTCAATGAGCTGCAAGCCTCCATGAAACATCTCAGCCAACAGCTCAGCAGTCGGGAAGAGCAGCTGTCGGTACTTGAATCTTTCATCATGAATCACCATATCACCGATGCCGGTTTTATTTCCGGCACGCCGGTCAAGCAGGAGCGAGTTTGGGTCTCGTCCGGCTTTGGCGGACGGGTCGATCCGTTCAACGGGCGTGCCAAGATGCACAAAGGGGTGGATTACCGTGGCAAACCCGGGACCCCCATTCTGGCCACCGGGCCCGGCATTGTCAGCTGGGCCGGCCGTCATCCGGAATTTGGCAACATGGTGGAGATTAATCACGGCAATGGTCTGGTCACCCGCTATGCCCACAACTCAAAGTTGCTGGTCGAGGTGGGCACCCTGGTTGATCAGGGGCAGAAGATTGCCTTGATGGGACGCACCGGTCGCGCGACCGGGGTCCATTTGCATTACGAAGTGTTGAAAGATGGTCGTCAGGTAAACCCCGCACGCTTTCTCAGTGCCAGCCGGGGTTAGGTTTTTTCTTCAGGTTCCAGTGACGGAACGCTTTATATAACCAGAAATAGTTGGTACCCATGATTAGCACACTGCTTACCAAGATTATCGGCAGCCGGAACGACAGAACGCTCAAGGCTTTGCGCAAAATTGTAAAACAGATCAATGCCATGGAGCCGCAATTCGAGGCTCTCTCGGATGCCGAGCTGCAGGCCAAAACGGCCGAGTACCGTCAGCGTCTGGAGCAGGGTGAAACTCTGGAGCAGCTGCTGCCGGAAGCGTTCGCCACTGTGCGCGAAGCTTCCAAGCGGGTATTCGGCATGCGCCACTTCGACGTGCAGCTGATCGGCGGTATGGTGCTGAACTCCAACCGCATCGCTGAAATGAAGACCGGTGAGGGTAAGACCCTGACTGCGACCCTGCCGGCTTACCTGAATGCCCTGAGCGGCCGCGGCGTCCACGTCGTGACCGTGAACGACTATCTGGCCAAGCGTGACGCCGAGGCAAACCGCCCGCTGTTCTCCTTCCTCGGCATGACCGTTGCGTGCAACGTGCCGGGTATGGATGCGTCCCAGAAGCGTGACGCCTATGCGGCCGACATCACCTATGGTACCAACAACGAATTCGGTTTCGACTACCTGCGCGACAACATGGCATTCTCGCCGGAGCAGCGCGTCCAGCGTCCGCTCAACTACGCGCTGGTGGATGAGGTGGACTCGGTACTCATCGATGAAGCCCGTACCCCGCTCATCATCTCCGGCCCGGCCGAAGACAGCTCCGAGCTCTATATTCGCGTCAACAAGCTGATCCCGCTGCTGGTCAAGCAGGACAAGGAAGATACCGAGGAGTACACCGGCGACGGTCACTACACGGTAGACGAGAAGAACCGTCAGGCGCTGCTGACCGAAAACGGCCAGATCTTCGTGGAAGAGCTGCTCAAGAAAGAGGGGCTGCTCGACGAGAACGACTCTCTGTTCTCCGCTACCAACATCAGCCTGCTGCACCACGTCAACGCCGGTCTGCGCGCCCATACCCTGTTTGAGCGCAACGTCGACTACATCGTGCAGAAGGACGAGATCGTCATTGTAGACGAGCATACCGGCCGTACCATGCCGGGTCGTCGCTGGTCTGATGGTCTGCATCAGGCGGTCGAGGCGAAGGAAGGGGTCAAGATCCAGAACGAAAACCAGACTCTGGCTTCCATCACCTTCCAGAACTACTTCCGTCTCTACAACAAGCTGGCGGGCATGACCGGTACTGCTGATACAGAAGCCTTTGAATTCCAGCAGATTTATGGCCTGGATACCGTGGTTATCCCGACCAATAAGCCGATGGTGCGCAAAGACATGGGCGATCTGGTCTACCTGACCGCCAACGAGAAGTATGCCGCCATCGTCAAGGACATCCGCGAGTGCGTGGAGCGTGGCCAGCCGGTGCTGGTGGGTACCGTTTCCATCGAAAACTCCGAGCTGCTCTCCGGCATCCTCAACAAGGAGAAGATCCCGCACCAGGTGCTGAACGCCAAGTTCCACGCCATGGAAGCGGAGATCGTCGCTCAGGCTGGCCAGACTGGAGCGGTCACCATCGCCACCAACATGGCGGGTCGTGGTACCGACATAGTGCTGGGTGGTAACTGGCAGGCGGAGATCGCCAAGCTGGAGAATCCGACCGAGGCTCAGGTTGCCGAGCTCAAAGCGGCCTGGCAGGTGCGTCATGATGCGGTGCTGGCTGCCGGCGGTCTGCATATCATCGGTACCGAACGTCACGAATCCCGTCGTATCGACAACCAGCTGCGCGGCCGTTCCGGTCGTCAGGGTGACCCGGGCTCCTCCCGTTTCTATCTCTCCATGGAAGATACCCTGATGCGGATCTTCGCCTCCGATCGCGTGACCGGCATGATGAAGAAGCTGGGCATGGAAGAGGGTGAGGCCATCGAGCACCCGTGGGTCACCAAGGCGATTGAAAATGCCCAGCGCAAGGTGGAAGGTCGCAACTTCGACATCCGCAAGAGCTTGCTGGAGTTTGACGACGTGGCCAACGACCAGCGTAAGGTGGTTTACGAGCAGCGCAACGAGTTGCTGGACACCAACGACATCTCCGAGACCATTCACGTTATCCGCGATGACGTCTATGGCGCCATCATTGACGAGTACATCCCGCCCCAGTCTCTGGAGGAGATGTGGGATGTGCCGGGTCTGGAAGCTCGCCTGAAGGCCGACTTCGCGCTGGATCTGCCGCTGCAGCAGTGGCTGGCGGAAGATGACAAGCTTTACGAAGAAAAGCTGCGCGAGCGCATTCTGGACGAAGCCACCAAGCTCTATGCCCACAAGGAAGAGCTGGTTGGCAAAGAGGTGCTGCGCAACTTCGAGAAAGCGGTGATGCTGCAGACTCTGGATGGCCTCTGGAAAGAGCATCTGGCAGCCATGGACCACCTGCGTCAGGGCATCCATCTGCGCGGCTACGCCCAGAAGAACCCCAAGCAGGAGTACAAGCGCGAATCCTTCGATCTGTTCACCCAGATGCTGGAAACCCTCAAGCGCGACGTGGTCAGCATCCTGAGCCGGGTTCAGGTGCAGGAGCGCGATGTAGAGGCGATGGAAGAGCAGCAGCGCCAGCAGGCCGAGTCTGCCCCCCGCACCTACACCCACGCTGCCGCCGAGAACCAGCTGGCGGACGAAGAGGAAAGTGTTGCCGAGGGTCACACCACCTTCGTGCGTGACGAGCAGAAGGTCGGTCGCAACGATCCCTGCCCGTGCGGCTCCGGCAAAAAGTACAAGCATTGCCACGGTCAGTTGACCTGATCGACCCGATGCCATAAAAGGCGGGCCCAGTGCCCGCCTTGTTATTGGTGGCAACAAGCGAACAGAGGTAATTGATGGAACAGAAAAAACGGATCTGGGTGGCCGTTGGCGTCATCGAGAACGAACAGGGCGATATCTTCATTGCCAAGCGCTCTTCCGACCGCCATCAGGGCGATCGCTGGGAGTTTCCCGGCGGCAAGGTGGAGTCTGGTGAGGATCTGCTGACAGCGCTGGATCGGGAGCTGTGGGAAGAGATCGGGATCCGGGTGCAGGATTGTGCCCCCTTCATGGAGCTGCATCACGACTACCCCGAGAAGCAGGTACTGCTCGATATCTGGAAAGTGACCCGTTTCAGCGGTGAGCCCTTCGGCAAAGAGGGTCAGGAGTGTTTGTGGGTGCCGGTTGCCGAACTGCACAACTACCACTTCCCCGATGCCAACGGCCCGATAGTGGCGCGTCTGCAGGCGGTTCAGGCGTAACCTGCCGTTATCTAGCTATGAAAAAAGGGCCAATTGGCCCTTTTTTCATTTTGCAGAGGCGAGAGGCCGTAGGCCTATAGCCACTGGTCACCCTCTTCCGGCTCTGGCAGCAGGTCAGGGTTGATCTCCCCGGGGATCCGCTTCTCTTCATCGGCCCACTCGCCGAGATCGATCAGCTGGCAGCGCTTGCTGCAGAAAGGGCGAAACGGGCTCTGCGGGCCCCATTCCACTTCGCTCTGGCAGGTCGGGCACTTTACCTTGGTGACCATAAGCACTCCTTAGCAGCAGGCGAGCTGGAATGGCACATCGCCAATCGGCTGTTCGCCGGTTGGCAGGAAGCGCAGCGCAAAGCGGTTCTTGTGGCCGCTCAGGGTGGGGTAGCAGCAGAGATTGCCTGGCAGCTTGATGCGGATAAGCTCGGCGCTCTCGGCGGTATCCTGAAAGAAACCATTGGTCGCTACCTGTTCGCTGAAGCTGCCTGATTCGCGCCACAGGCGCAGCAACAGGGTGATGGCATTCATCAGCAGGGTGATGTCGCTCAGCCACAGCTGCATTTGCTGATGACGGGTGATGGCTGGCGTACCGAGCCAGTGGTGCAACTGCGGTACGTCGAAGGCACACAGACCACCCGGGATGGAGAAGCGCTGGCGGATGGAGCCTAGCAAGCGATCCTCTTTCAGACGAGCACCCGGACGAGGAGAGTTGAGCAGGCTGCGGGAGAGCTGACTGCTCTCGTGCTGCATCTGCTTGATCTGCTCCAGATCGACGTCAGGCAGGCTGGCCCAGTGGCTCAGGCGCTGGCCGAGACGCTCGAGATCCTTGATCAGGTCGGCACGCAGGTCACCACGCTCCAGCAACTCCTGCAGATCGAACAACCCTTTGAAGAAGGCGATATGAGCCCAGGGCTGGTCGTTCTCCAGATTGTCGCGGATCTGGGAAAACAGGGATTCCAGACGAAGATAGGTCCGGCTTTTTTCATTGAGGGGGAAATCGTAAATCATGCCTAATCCTGGCCAGCCATAAATCCGGCCTAGTGTACTCACTGTTAACCAGCTTGTTGAGAGGCAAATGCCAGATATGTTTCGTGCAGCGTTAAAATCCGCGCTTTTATCGCCATTTCTCTGCCATTGAGGTTCTCGATGACATCATCCGCCGCGGCCAGGCGCTCCGACCGGCTCGCCTGTGCCGCGATGATGGCCTTGGCCTGCTCGGCGGTAACGCCATCCCGGCGGCAGGTGCGCTCGATCTGGGTCACTTCATCCACATCGACTACTAGTACCCTATTGACCAGGCCGGTGAGCTTGTTTTCCACCAGCAGCGGCACGACCAGCAGACAGTAGGGGGAGCGGGCTGCGGCGCACTGGCGCTGCATCTCGCTGCGAATGAGGGGGTGGAGCAGGGCATTGAGCCATGTTTTGGCCGACGGATCACTGAAGACCTGTTCGCGCAGGCGGCGGCGATCCAGCTGACCGTCGGGGGTGATGACATCAGGGCCAAAGTGGTCGGTGATGGCTGCGAGAGCCGGGGTGCCGGGATCAACGATCTCGCGGGCAATTACATCGGCATCCACGACTTCGATACCCAGCTCGGCAAACTGGTTGGCAATCGTCGTCTTGCCGCTGCCGATGCCGCCGGTTATTGCAACTACATACATGAGTCAGAGCGCCTTTCTCAGAGGATGGTGGTGAGATACCAGCGGGTGATGGTATCGCCCCATAGCAGCGCAATCCAGCCCGCGATGGCGAGGTAGGGGCCAAAGGGGATGGGGTTACCCTGATGGTGTTTGCGCAGGGCAATGAGCGAGATGCCGATGATGGCACCAACCAAAGATGAGAGCAGCAGTATGATCGGCAGTGCCTGCCAACCGAGCCAGGCTCCCAGTGCCGCCAGCAACTTGAAGTCGCCATAGCCCATCCCTTCCTTGCCGGTCAGCAGTTTGAAAGCCCAGTAGAGGCTCCAGAGCACCAGATATCCTGCCATGGCACCGATCACAGCATCAGCAAGCGGTGCAAAACCACCGCTCAGGTTGAACAGCAAACCGCCCCACAGCAGCGGCAGGGTGAGCTGGTCTGGCAGCAACATCTTGTCGAGATCGATAAAGGTGAGGGCCACCAATACCCAGGTCAGCAGCAGGGCAGCAAGGGTACCCCAACCCGGTGAAATCACCATGGATACGGCCACCGAGAGCAGCGCTGTCAGCAGTTCAACCAGCGGATAGCGGGCCGAAATAGGGGCTTGGCATTCACTGCAGCGTCCCTTGAGCCAGAGCCAGCTCAACAGCGGGATGTTTTCCAGTGCAGTGATGGCATGGCCGCAATGGGGGCAGGCCGATCGCGGTACCATCAGGTTGTAGCGGGGGGGCGATGCTAGCTCTTCCTCAGGGGTGAAGTAGCTGCGATATTCTGCCTGCCATTCCCGTTCCAGTATGATGGGCAGGCGGTGGATCACTACGTTGAGAAAACTGCCGATCATCAGGGAGAAGATAAAAACCAGCGAGAAGTAGAGCCAGGGCAATCCGTGAGCCAGCTCGAGAAGAAGTGTCATAACCAACCGTCAGTCATTAAATGAGGGGGAGGGTATGACTATGGCGCCATGCCCTCATGAATCAACCTACCACATCGCCAAGTTTGAAGATGGGCAGGTACATAGCGATAACCATGCCACCAACCAGCACCCCCAAAACTACCATGATAAGAGGTTCCAGCAGGCTGGTGAGGCCATCGACCAGGTCGTCTACCTCCTGTTCGAAGATGGTGGCGACTTTGGAGAGCATATCATCGATGGCGCCGGACTCCTCGCCGATCATCACCATCTGGATCACCATGTCGGGGAAAAGATCGACGGTACGCATCGCCACGTTGATCTGCATACCGGCTACCACCTCGTTGCGAATGGCCATCACTGCGGTGCGATAGACATAGTTACCGGAGGCGCCGGCTGCCGAGATAAGTGCATCTACCAGCGGGATACCGGCCGAGAAGGTGGTGGAAAGGGTGCGGGCAAAGCGGGCCATGGCTGCTTTGTGCAGGATCATCCCGACTACCGGAATAGTGAGCACAAACTTGTCGGTATTGTCTTTTACCTTTTGGGAGGCCCGCCAGGCCCGCACGTAAAGGAAGATGCCAAGGGCCGTGCCACCAAAGAAGACATACCACCAGTTCTGCATAAAGCGGGAGATGCCGATGACAAACTGTGTGAACACCGGCAGCTCGGCGCCAAAGCTCTTGAAGATATCCTCGAATTGGGGGATGACGAATAGCAACAGGATAGAGGTAACGACAATCGCAACCAGGATAACCATGGTTGGGTAGAACATCGCCTTTTTGATCTTCGACTTGAGCGCTTCTGATTTTTCCCGATAGGTGGCAATGCGGTCATAGATGGTTTCCAGTGCGCCGGACTGCTCGCCAGCTTCCACCAAATCGCAATAGAGGTCATCGAAATAGAGAGGATGACGGCGCAGCGCTTCCGACATCGGGGTCCCGGTTTCGACATCGGCGGCTATCTCCCCCATCAGTTCGCGCATGGATGCCTTTTCGTGACTGCGGGCGATGATTTGCAGGCTTTGTACCAGAGGGACACCGGCGGAGAGCATGGTAGTGATCTGGCGCGAGACGATGGCAATATCCATCGGTTTGATCTTGGCGCCGCCCTTGGAGAAGAGCCCCTGACTCTTCTTGGCAACCTTGGTGACGTTGACGCCCTGCTTGCGCAGCTCGGCCTTCACAGTGGCAATGTTCTCGGCCTGAAGCTCGCCAGAGACTTTTTGTCCTTTGCGGTTTACCCCTTGCCAGCGAAAGGCGAAGACTTTTTTTGGGGCATTGGTTTTCTTGGTCAGCGTTGCCATCGATGCATCCTGCAAATGGACTGGAGGGAAGAGGATAACCCCTGAACCGTCGGATTTGATGTTTTGCCTAAGCGGCTGACAGCTACCCGGTCAATATCTTTTACCCGTGTTTATGCACTCTGATGCTTGCTATCGGGATGAGCAATCAATTCGTTGTCACCCGGTTGACCTCTGCCAGACTGGTGACGCCAAGGCGAGCCTTTTCCAATCCTGACATACGCAAGGTGCGCATCCCTTCTTTCTGGGCTATCGCCGCGATCTGTAGTGAATTGGCGCCCTGCATGATTAGCTTTGCGATGTTTTCCGACATCAGCATGATCTCGTAGATACCGACCCGCCCCTTGTATCCACCAGAGCACTCCTTGCAGCCGACCGGTTTGAACAGTCGCAGCCCCGCCGCCAGTTGCTGCTGAGTAAAACCAAGCTCCAGTAATTCTGCTTCCGGCACTACTTCGGGAGCCTTGCAGTGGTCACACAGTTTGCGTGCAAGCCGCTGGGCCATGATCAGGGTCACCGAGGAGGCGATATTAAAGGCTGGCACCCCCATGTTCATCATCCGGGTGAGGGTTTCGGCGGCGGAGTTGGTGTGCAGGGTGGATAGCACCAAGTGGCCGGTCTGGGCGGCCTTGATGGCAATCTCTGCGGTTTCGAGATCGCGAATTTCACCCACCATTACCACATCCGGGTCTTGCCGCAGAAAGGATCGCAGGGCACTGGCAAAGGTCAGCCCTGCCTTGGGGTTGACCTGCACCTGATTGACGCCGGGCAAGTTGATCTCCACCGGATCTTCCGCGGTAGAAATATTGACCTCAGTGGTGTTGAGAATGTTCAGGCCGGTGTAGAGAGAGACTGTTTTACCCGAACCGGTCGGGCCGGTGACCAGGATCATGCCTTGAGGTTTCGAGAGTGCACGCAGATATTGCGCCTTTTGCCGGTCATCAAAACCGAGTTGTTCAATGTTGAGGCGGGCAGCCGAAGAGTCGAGCAGACGGATAACGATCTTCTCGCCCCACATGGTTGGCAGGGTGTTGACCCGCATATCCATCGACTTGTTACGCGACAGCTTGAGCTTGATGCGACCATCCTGTGGCAGCCGCCGTTCAGCGATATCGAGGCGTGCCATTACTTTTAGGCGTGCGGAGAAACGGTTGGCCAGATTGACTGGTGGCGTTGCCACTTCATGCAGGATGCCATCGATGCGAAAGCGAATGCGGTATTTCTGTTCGTAGGGCTCAAAGTGCAGGTCAGAGGCGCCACGCTTGATGGCATCCATCATGATTTTGTTGATGTATTTGACTATTGGGGCGTCATCATCGGCGGTGTTGACGCTTTCATCCAGTCGACTGCTCTCATCGGATACTTCGAGGTCGGAGATTTCAGATTCATCGATATCCTCCATCCCGAGGGCATCATTCTCACTCTCCAGCAATTTTCCTATTGCCGCTGTGAGTTTGTTCTCTTCGACCAGCAGCGCCTCTGTATGCAGGCCAAAGCTGAATCCGAAATCTTCCAGCGCCGACACATTGGTCGGATCCGACATGGCGATATAGAGAGTGTGCCCCTGAGTGTATATGGGCAGGACATGGTGCTTTTCAATCAGCTTCTGATTGAGGTACTTCTGCGGGATCTCGGCCAAATCGAAGGCTGCAAGATCCAGCAGAGGTACCCCATACTCCAGCTCGCAAAAATCGGCAAGAGCCTTGCTCTCAAGGATCTCATTCTCGATCAAGAAGGTTACAAAGGGTTTACGCTGAGCCTTGGCTTGGCTCAGATAGCGCTGGGAGTCCTCTTCACTGATCAGCGAAGAGGCGGCCAGGCTTAATGCCAGGCCGCTATTGGGGCTCGAGGTCATTAATTACAGAGAGTGGTTGGGTTGCAGGTTGCAGTCCATGTCACGGCTCCATTCGCGGAACTAGCTGCCAGCTGATATGCTCCAGATGGATTTGTCATTGTGCTGGTGATAGTTAGGCTTGTTGCTGTGCTTGATGCCCCTGTGATTGTTAGACTAACGCCTGTTGGCGCTGCTGCGCTGGCAAGTAAGGCAGGGCATCCAAACGCGCCAGTAGTTTGGAAACAGACTTCGGCTTCCGTCTTGAGCCCGCCAGCAGCTGACACTGCCTGAGTGAAACGAGCCTTATTTGTGTAGTTCTGATAAGCCGGTAGTGCTACTGCCGCCAGAATCGCCACGATCGCCACAACGATCATCAGTTCGATAAGGGTAAAACCTGATTGTTTCTTCATTTCAAATATCCTTTTGTCCTTGGTTCCTGGGAAGTGCCGATGGAAAATCATCCACACGTCAGTATCTTATCCGAGCTATCAAGGGTGGCAACAGAGATCGCTGCCTTTGTTAACCACTTTTCTATCATTTGCTAAAAACATGATGAAAATCATATAGCAAGCAGTTTCTATCGACTCTTTTTGCTAGTTGTAAAGGGCCCGCCATCACACTCCTTATGCTGAGGGTTCCTGCCATAAAGAAAAGGCGCCTGAGGCGCCTTTTGCAAGTCCATGATCTGTTATCTATCTTCCCGTTCACTAAGGAGTTGCGTGCATCTTCCTGTCAGAGAAAGCGCATCGAGAGATCCAGTGCCCGCACATGCTTGGTCAGCGCCCCGACCGAGATAAAATCGACGCCAGTGGCGGCAAATTCGGCCAAGGTATCGAGGGTGACATTACCGGAGACCTCCAGCTTGGCGCAGCCCTGATTGATGGCGACAGCCTCACGCATCATGGCAACATCGAAGTTGTCCAGCATCACGATATCGGCGTTGGCTGCCAGCGCCTGCTCCAGCTCGGCCAGCGATTCGACCTCCACCTCTACCGGTTTGCCCGGATTGAGATGACGAGCCTCATTAATCGCTTCGGCGATGCCGCCGCAGGCGAGAATATGGTTTTCCTTGATCAGGTAGGCGTCATAGAGACCGATGCGGTGGTTCTTGCCGCCGCCACAGGTGACGGCGTACTTCTGTGCCGTGCGCAGGCCCGGGATAGTCTTGCGGGTGTCGAGCAGCCGGCAGTCGGTCTCCTCCAGCTCGGCGACATAGCGAGCGGTGAGGGTGGCAACTCCGGAGAGGGTCTGGACGAAGTTGAGCGCATTGCGCTCGCCGGTCAGCAGCAAGCGGGCAGGGCCATGGAGGCGGAACAGCTCCTGATTGGGGGAGATCACCTCGCCATCCTGCACCTTCCACTCCACCTTCACGTATCCGCCGAGTTGTACGAACACTTCGTCGACCCATGGCTGTCCGCAGAATACTCCGGCTTCACGGGTGATCACCCGGGCGCTGGCTATCCGGTCGGCCGGGATCAGCTGGGCCGTGATATCGGCGCTGGGGTCCGGTTGGTCGAGCGTAGTGAGGGCATCGCCCAGATCTTCGAGTAGTGCGGCGCGTACGGCGCGGCTGACATCCTGTTGAAACATGCCTTATTCCTGCAAGGGTCTGAGCAGCAGTTGCCGCTCTTTTTGAACCAGCTCCAGCCGGCCTAGGGCGTTCATGCCAACCAGCACCTCGTCGCCCTCAGCCGCCGGATTGATAAAGATGGCCAAATCGTACAAGGTCAATGGCCCCATCGCCAGCGTTTCGATGGTACCGTTGCCGACCCGGATCTGACCCGCCGCCGTGTTGACCTGGCTGCTGCCGCGGGCTGTCAGACCCAGCCGCTCGGCAACCTGCTGCGGGATGGTGACACGGGTGGCGCCGGTATCGAGCAGCAGTTGCACCGGGTGGCCGTTGATGGCACCCTCCAGACGATAGTGGCCGCTCTGGTCGGCTTGCAGCAACAGTTCGCCGCTGGCGGTGACGCTGGGTTGGCTGCGGGAGTGAAAATAGAGGGTCAGCAGACCCATCAGAGAGAGCCAGGCCAGTAACCACATCCAGCGTGCCGTGTGCTGCATATCCCATCCATTGCGAGCGGAAGATGACTCAGCCTAACACACAATTTTCCACTGATTCAGCGGCTTGGTGACAAGATGCCTGCCCGGATCGCGCTTTTCTGTTCAACTCGTATCGAGTAGCCGATGACCCATTCTGACCCCATTTTTTCCATCGATGATGCCGGCTGGTGCCAGCAGGCTCGCCGGGTTCCTTCTCCCCATCACAACAAACGGGCTGCGCCGGACGATATTTCCCTGCTGGTGGTGCATGGCATCAGCCTGCCGCCGGGGGAGTTTGGTGGCCCCTTTATCGACGATCTCTTTATGGGACGGCTTGATCCCGAGGCTCACCCCTATTTTGCCGCTATCCATCAGCTGCGGGTCTCGGCCCACTGCCTGATCCGCCGCGATGGCGAGCTGGTGCAGTATGTGCCGTTTGGCGCGCGCGCCTGGCACGCCGGGGTATCGAGCTGGCAGGGGAGGGAGGCCTGCAATGATTTCTCCATCGGCATTGAGCTGGAGGGGACGGACGAAACCCCCTATACAGATGCTCAATATTTCGCACTGGCGGGGCTCACCCGAGCCATCTCCGCCCGTTACCCGGCGGTCACCATGGAAAAAATTGTTGGCCACTGCGATATCGCGCCAGGGCGTAAAACGGATCCGGGGGAGAGCTTTCAGTGGTCACGCTTCCGCGAGATGCTCAATAGTTAAAGTGAATATTCAAATTCAGTTTGGATTTTAAAATCAATGGCTTGCCTCTATGGCAGGTCATTTTTGTTTGTAGTTGCACAAATGTTATTTGTGAGCTTGCTCAAGAATATTGGTAAGACCAATTTCTATGAGCCAAATCATATTTACCCCGCTTTACCTCTTATTGGGTGGTGGTGATTCTTGATTCAGATCATCTTTTGAGTGGACTTTTGACAAGGCCTCTGCTAATTTTCGCCCCATTCATGAAATTGGTAATACCAATTTAACAAAGTAGCCTCATGCCCTATCGCAAGATTACGCAACCCAAGTTGGCCGACTCCATTGTCGCCGAGCTGGAACAGATGATTCTGGAAGGAAGTTTGCAGCCGGGGCAGAAATTGCCTCCCGAACGCGAACTCGCCATCCAGTTTCAGGTATCGCGCCCATCACTGCGCGAAGCCATCCAGCGACTTGAAGCTCGCGGGTTGCTCTATCGCCGTCAGGGCGGTGGCACTTATGTGCAGAATGCCCTGAGCAAGGGGATCGCAGATCCCCTGTTCGAACTGCTCAGCACTCACCCGGAAGCCCAGTATGACCTGCTGGAGTTTCGTCACGCGCTGGAAGGCATCTGCGCCTACTATGCTGCGTTGCGGGGTACCGGTGCTGATTTCGAACGCATTCGTCAGGTGCAGACCACCATCGAAGAGGCGGGCCAGTTAGGTTCGCTGGTGGCCGAATCGGCAGCCGTTACCCAGTTTTATCTGGCTGTGGCCGAGGCGTCCCACAATGTGGTGCTGCTGCATCTGCTGCGGGCCATGAGCCCGATGCTTGAGCAGAACATTCTGAGAAATAACGAGATTTTGAATCGCCGCCCGGGAGTGGTAGCCAAGATCCGACGCCATCGTGCGAATCTGATCGAAGCCATCCTGTCGGGGGCTCCGGAGCGGGCCAGAACAGCTTGTCATGAGCATCTGGCCTTTATCGAGGACACCTTGTTGGATATGCAGAGGGAAGACAGCCGGATCCAGCGATCCATGCGTCGGATCCGTCAGCAGGAAAACTAATCCCACAAGGCTTTATTGTCGAATGCTTGCGCCCTTCGCCGTGCAATGCCGTGCAATCACAACAAAATAGGAACCAGCCATGTCTGATATCCTGAAGAACGATGTGGACCCGATAGAAACGCTGGAGTGGCTTGCCTCTCTGGAATCCCTGCTGCGTGAAGAGGGTCCCCAACGCGCTCAGTTCATCCTTGAACAGTTGGCCGAGAAAGCCCGCGCAAGCGGTGTGGACGTGGCTGCCAAGGCAAACCGCGATTACATCAACACTATCCCGTCCAGCGAAGAGCCGGACTACCCGGGCGATCTGGAGATGGAGCGTCGCATTCGCGCCATCATCCGCTGGAACGCCATGATGATCGTGCTGCGCGCCTCCAAGAAAGACCTGGACCTGGGCGGTCACATGTCTTCCTTCGCTTCTTCTGCGACCATCTATGATGTCTGCTTCAACCACTTCTTCCGTGCTCGCAACGAGAAGGATGGTGGTGACCTGGTTTACTTCCAGGGTCACATCTCCCCGGGTATCTATGCCCGTGCCTTCGCCGAAGGTCGTCTGACCGAAGAGCAGCTGGATAACTTCCGTCAGGAAGTGGATGGCAAGGGTATCCCTTCCTACCCGCACCCGAAACTGATGCCGGATTTCTGGCAGTTCCCGACCGTATCCATGGGTCTGGGCCCCATCGCCGCCATCTATCAGGCTCGCTTCCTGAAGTACCTGACCGACCGTGGCATCAAGGATTGCTCCGAGCAGACCGTTTACGCCTTCCTGGGTGACGGCGAGATGGACGAGCCGGAAGCCAAAGGCGCCCTGACCGTTGCCGTGCGTGAAAAGCTCGACAACCTGGTATTCGTGGTCAACTGCAACCTGCAGCGTCTGGATGGTCCGGTTGTCGGTAACGGCAAGGTCATCAACGAGCTGGAAGGCCTGTTCGCCGGCGCCGGCTGGGACGTGACCAAGGTTATCTGGGGTCGCAAGTGGGATGAGCTGCTGCGCAAGGATACCTCTGGCAAGCTGATCCAGCTGATGAACGAGACCGTGGACGGTGACTATCAGACCATGAAGTCCCGCGACGGTGCCTACATCCGCGAGAACTTCTTCAACCGTTACCCGGAAACTGCCGCGCTGGTCAAAGACATGACCGACGAGGAGATCTTCGCCCTGAACCGCGGTGGTCACGATCCTCGCAAACTGTTCGCTGCATTCAACAAAGCGACTCAGACCAAGGGCAAGCCGACTGTTATCCTGGCCAAGACCATCAAGGGTTACGGCATGGGCGAAGCGGCCGAAGGCAAGAACATCGCTCACCAGGTCAAGAAGATGGAGCTGGACTCCGTGCGTCACCTGCGTGACCGCTTCAACCTGCCGGTGGCCGACGAGCAGCTGGCTGACCTGCCTTACCTGAAGATCGAAGCGGGCAGTGAAGAGCACAAATACCTGCACGCTCGCCGTGCGGCCCTGAAAGGCTACCTGCCGACCCGTCTGCGCGAGAGCACCGACAAGCTGGAAATCCCGGCGCTGGATGCCTTCGCTCCGCTGCTGGGTGAACAGGCGCGCGAAATCTCCACCACCATGGCGTTCGTGCGTTCCCTGAACGTGATGCTGAAAGACAAGTCCATCGGCAAGCGCATCGTGCCGATCCTGGCTGACGAAGCCCGTACCTTCGGTATGGAAGGTCTGTTCCGCCAGATCGGTATCTACAGCCCGCACGGTCAGCAGTACACCCCGCAAGACCGCGACATCGTCTCCTATTACAAGGAAGACAAGCAGGGTCAGGTTCTGCAAGACGGTATCAACGAGCTGGGCGCCATGTCCTCCTGGCTGGCTGCTGCGACCTCTTACAGCACCAACGATTGCCCGATGATCCCGTTCTACATCTACTACTCCATGTTCGGCTTCCAGCGGATCGGCGACATGGCGTGGGCAGCCGGTGACCAGCAAGCCCGTGGCTTCCTGCTGGGTGCGACCTCCGGTCGTACTACCCTGAACGGTGAAGGTCTGCAGCACGAAGATGGTCACAGCCACATCCTGGCGAACACCATCCCGAACTGCATCTCCTACGACCCATCCTACGCCTATGAAGTGGCGGTGATCGTACAGGACGGCCTGCGTCGCATGTACGGTGAGAACCCGGAGAACGTGTTCTACTACATCACCACCCTGAACGAGAACTATGCCATGCCGGCCATGCCGGAAGGCGCCGAGGAAGGCATCCGCAAGGGTATCTACAAGCTGGAATCCGTAGCCGGTGCCAAGGCGAAAGTTCAGCTGCTGGGTTGTGGTTCCATCCTGGGTCATGTGCGTACCGCCGCCCAGATCCTGGCAAGCGAATATGGCATCGGTTCCGATGTGTTCAGCGTCACCTCCTTCAACGAGCTGGCCCGTGATGGTCAGGACGCGGATCGCTGGAACATGCTGCACCCGACTAGCGATGCCCGCGTACCGTACATCGCTCAGGTACTGGGTTCCGAAGCCACCATCGCCGCGACCGACTACATGAAGTCCTTCGCCGATCAGGTTCGTGCCTTCGTTCCGACCGAGAACTACCGCGTGCTGGGTACCGACGGTTACGGCCGTTCCGACAGCCGCGCCAACCTGCGTCGTCACTTCGAAGTGAACGAGTTCTACGTGGTGGTTGCTGCCCTGACCGAACTGGCCAAGCGCGGCGAGATCGACAAGCAGGTTGTGGCCGATGCCATCGCCAAGTACGGCATCGATGCCGACAAGGTCAACCCGCTGTACGCGTAAGTGGATCAAGGGTCGCGCCGTCATGCGGCGCGACCTTGCCAGGGTTTAAAACGGTTAACGCGAGATGTGCGTGGCGGTATCAGCCAGTTACGCGGATCGACGCAAGAGGATAAAGCACAATGTCCAAACAGATTATGGTGCCGGATATCGGCGCCGATGAAGTTGAAGTCACCGAGATCATGGTGGCCGTGGGTGACAAGGTCGAGCTGGACCAGTCCATCATCGCGGTAGAAGGCGACAAGGCCTCCATGGAAGTACCGGCTCCGTCTGCCGGTATCGTCAAAGAGATCCTGATCAAGGTGGGCGACAAGGTTGCCACCGGTTCCCAGATCATGATCTTCGAAGCTGAAGGCGCTGCTGCTCCTGCAGAAGTGGCCGCTCCTGTTGCTGCTGCTCCGGCTGCCGCACCGGTCGCTGCCGCTCGCAAAGATGTCAATGTACCGGACATCGGTGGTGACGAAGTGGAAGTCACAGAGATCATGGTTGCCGTGGGCGACATGGTTGAAGCCGACCAGTCCATCATCGCCGTGGAAGGTGACAAGGCCTCCATGGAAGTGCCTGCACCGTTCGCCGGTCGCGTGGTCGAGATCAAGGTTGCCGCTGGCGCCAAGGTCTCTACCGGTTCCCTGGTGATGGTGTTTGAAGTGGCTGGCGCTGCGCCTGCTGCCGTTGCTGCTCCGGCTCAAGCCGCTGCGCCCGTGGCTGCTGCCCCGGTTGCCGCTGCTGCCAAAGAGGTCAACGTACCGGATATCGGTGGCGACGAAGTGGAAGTCACCGAGATCATGGTTGCCGTGGGTGACAAGGTTGAAGCCGATCAGTCCCTGATCGCCGTGGAAGGTGACAAGGCCTCCATGGAAGTGCCTGCGCCGTTCGCCGGTGTGGTCAAAGAGATCAAGGTGAAGGCGGGTGACAAGGTCTCCACCGGTTCCCTGATCATGGTCTTCGAAGTGGCTGGCGCTGCCCCTGCTGCCGCACCGGTGGCTCAAGCTGCCGCGCCGGTCGCTGCAGCACCTGTTGCCGCAGCTCCGGCTCCGGTTGCCCAGGCTGCTGCCGCTGCGACCGATTTCGTTGCCAACGACGCTTACGTGCACGCTTCCCCGGCAGTACGCCGTCTGGCGCGCGAGTTTGGCGTCAACCTGGCCAAGGTAAAAGCCTCCGGTCGCAAGGGCCGCATCGTCAAAGAAGACGTGCAAGCCTACGTGAAGGATGCCATCAAGCGCGCCGAGTCTGCACCGGCTGCCGGTACCGGCACTGGCAACGGCATGAGCGTGCTGGCGTGGCCGAAGGTCGATTTCAGCAAGTTCGGTGATGTGGAAGAGGTCGATCTGACCCGTATCCAGAAGATCTCCGGTCCGAACCTGCACCGCAACTGGGTCATGATCCCTCATGTCACCCAGTTCGACGAAGCCGATACCACCGAGCTGGAAGCGTTCCGCAAAGAGCAGAACGCGATGCTCGAGAAGCAGAAGTCGGATGTGAAGATCACCCCGCTGGTGTTCATCCTGAAAGCCGCCGCCAAGGCGCTGGAAGCTCACCCGCGCTTCTGCAGCTCCCTGTCCGAAGATGGCAGCAAGCTGATCATGAAGAAGTACATCCATATCGGTGTGGCGGTTGATACCCCCAACGGTCTGGTTGTGCCCGTGGTACGCGATGTTAACAAGAAGGGCATCATGGAGCTGTCTCGCGATCTGGCCGAGATCTCCAAGAAGGCCCGTGCCGGCAAGCTGACCGCTGCCGACATGCAGGGCGGTTGCTTCACCATCTCCAGCCTGGGTGGCATCGGCGGTACCAGCTTTACCCCGATCGTCAACGCGCCGGAAGTGGCCATCCTCGGTGTCTCCAAGTCCGAGATGAAGCCGAAGTGGAACGGCAAAGAGTTCGCGCCGCGCCTGATGCTGCCGCTGGCTCTGAGCTACGACCACCGCGTGATCGATGGTGCCGATGGAGCTCGCTTCATCACCACCATGAACGGTGTGTTGTCCGACATTCGTCGACTGGTCCTGTAAGTGAGAGGGCGGGCCCAGAGCCTGCCCTTTTTACTTCTCATTTCATTAACATGATCGTAAACTTGCCCCGTTTTTTCACGGCTGCAGCCGCCTTGTTTTACAACGAAAAGAAGGCATAAGACTGCGCTGTCCGGGGATATAAGAACGACAAAGAGGTCATGATGAGTAAAGAAATCAAAACCCAGGTCGTAGTACTGGGTGCTGGCCCTGCCGGTTATTCCGCTGCTTTCCGTGCAGCCGATCTGGGTCTGGATACTATTATCGTCGAGCGTTACTCCACCCTGGGTGGCGTCTGTCTGAACGTGGGCTGCATCCCCTCCAAGGCGCTGCTGCACGTCGCCAAAGTGATTGAAGAAGCCAAGGCGCTGGCCGAGCACGGCATCGTCTTCGGCGAACCCAAGACCGACATCGACAAGATCCGTCTGTGGAAAGAGAAGGTTATCAACCAGCTGACCGGCGGTCTGGCTGGCATGGCCAAGATGCGTAAAGTTCAGGTTGTTAACGGCTTCGGTAAATTTACCGGCCCGAACACCCTGGAAGTGACCGGCGACGAGGGCAAGACCACCGTTACCTTCGACAACGCCATCATCGCCGCCGGTTCCCGTCCGGTGAAGCTGCCGTTTATCCCCCACGATGACCCGCGCGTATGGGACTCTACCGATGCGCTGGAGCTGACAACCGTGCCTGGCAAACTGCTGGTTATCGGTGGCGGCATCATCGGTCTGGAGATGGGTACCGTTTACTCCTCTCTGGGTTCCGAGATCGACGTGGTGGAATTTGCCGACCAGCTGGTTCCGGCTGCCGACAAAGACATCGTCAAGATCTACACCAAGCGTGTGGCCAAGAAATTCAACATCATGCTGGAGACCAAGGTCACCGCAGTTGAAGCCCGTGAAGACGGTCTGTACGTCTCCTACGAAGGCAAGCACGCTCCGGCCGAGCCGGTTCGCTACGACAACGTACTGGTTGCTGTAGGTCGTGTGCCGAACGGCAAGATGCTGGATGCCGAGAAGGCTGGCGTTGCCGTCAACGAGCGCGGTTTCATCGAGGTGGACAAGCAGCTGCGTACCAACGTGGCTCACATCCACGCCATCGGTGACATCGTGGGTCAGCCGATGCTGGCTCACAAAGGTGTGCACGAAGGTCACGTTGCCGCCGAAGTCATCGCCGGCAAGAAGCACTACTTCGACCCGAAAGTGATCCCGTCCATCGCCTACACCGAGCCGGAGATGGCATGGGTTGGTCTGACCGAGAAGGAAGCCAAGCAACAGGGCCTGAACTTCGAAGTCGCCACCTTCCCCTGGGCTGCTTCCGGTCGCGCCATTGCGTCCGACTGCTCCGACGGCATGACCAAGCTGATCTTCGACAAGGAGAGCGGCCGCGTCATCGGTGGTGCCATCGTGGGTACCAATGGTGGTGAACTGCTGGGTGAAATCGGTCTGGCCATCGAGATGGGTGCTGACGCCGAAGATATCGCGCTGACCATCCACGCTCACCCGACTCTGCACGAGTCAGTGGGTCTGGCAGCCGAAGTATTCGAAGGCTCCATCACCGACCTGCCGAACGCCAAGGCCAAGAAGAAAAAGTAATCTTCTGCCTGTCTCATGAAAAAGCCGCTCGAATGAGCGGCTTTTTCTTTTTGGGTATCAGACGTTGAAGACATCCCTTTCCAGTTTTTAGCCTGCGTGAACAGATATATGAGGAAGGGCGCCGCAGCGCCCTTTTTATCGTGCCAGATGGCCCCGTTTATAGCCGGAAGTTGCCAACCAGTTTGTCCAGCTGGGTAGAGAGTTGCTGCAGGCTGCGGCTCGATTCGGTGAGCTGGTGGGCGATATCGGCAGTCTCTATGGTGAGCTGGTTGATATCTTCAACGTTGCGGTTGATCTCGCCGACCACGCTCGACTGCTCCTCGGTGGCGGTGGCGACCTGGATGTTCATGTCGTTGATCTGGGTGATGTGGGCGGTGATATGGCCGAGCGCGGCGTTGGCTTCATCGGCCTGTGCCACCACTTCCAGACTCTGGTTGCGGCCCTGAGCCATGGCGCTGACAGCACGGGCGCTCTGATCCTGCAGCCGGTTGATCATCTCCTGGATCTCGGCGGTAGAGGCGGCAGAGCGGTTGGCGAGGTTGCGCACTTCGTCTGCCACCACGGCGAAGCCGCGACCCTGTT
Organism: Aeromonas sp. HMWF016; assembly: GCF_963878195.1. Classification (NCBI taxonomy): domain Bacteria; kingdom Pseudomonadati; phylum Pseudomonadota; class Gammaproteobacteria; order Aeromonadales; family Aeromonadaceae; genus Aeromonas; species Aeromonas sp. HMWF016. The sequence goes on along the minus strand of NZ_CAWNWX010000082.1, from coordinate 64,266 downwards.
CGCCGGCGCGAGCCGCTTCGATGGCCGCGTTGAGCGCCAGCAGGTTGGTTTGCTCCGAGATGCTGCGGATGGTCTCGAGGATACTGCCGATGGAATCGGTCTGGCTGGCCAGCGACTCGATCACGCCGGCGACCTGCTCGATTTCCCCGGAGAGTCTGACGATGCCGTGACGGGCCTGTGCCACGACGTGGGCACCGGCATCCGCCTGATCATTGGCTTGCTTGGCGACATCCGCCGCCAGCGAGGCGTTGCCGGCAATTTCGCTCACGGTGGCCCCCATCTCGTGGATGGCGGTAGCCACCTGCACGGTGCGGTCGCGCTGGGCGGTACAGTTGTGCTGGGTCAGCTGGGCCTTGCTGGCCACCTCGTTGGCTGTCGTGGCCAGCTGACGGGAGTTGCTGGCCACCTGCTCGATGGAGCTGTGGATCTTGGCGACAAAGTTGTTGAAGCCGGTCGCAACCTGGCTCAGCTCGTCGCGGCCCTCCACCTTGAGGCGCTGGGTCAGATCGCCATCACCGCTGCCCAACTCCTTGAACAGGCGCGCCAGCTCGTTGAGCGGGCGGCTGACAGACCCTGCCAGCAGCATACCCATAGCCCCCATGGCCAGAGCGATGACCAGCGAGATCATCAGGATCTGGTTGCGGTTCTGATCCAGCTCGGCGTAGATCTCCGCTTCCGGCACCTGAACGACCAGATACCAGTCGAGCAGCGGGATATAACTGCTGGCCAGCACCATGGGCTCGCCATTCACTTCGGCGCTGATCACGGCAAAGGGGCGTTTGGCCAGCAGGCTGCCACTGTCGCTGCCTGCCAGCTGGCTCAGGTTGTCACGCTCTATCCGGCTGGCATCGGGGTGCAATTTCACCTTGCCGCTGCCATCGACCATAAAGACGATGCCGCTATCTTCCAGCCGGAAGTTGGACACCATGGCAACCATGGCGTCGAGGGATTTGGCAAAGCCGGCCAGTCCGCGACCGTTGAGCTGCTGGAAGTTGACGAACAGCTTCATCTCGCCTGTGCTCTCGCGGAAGATGCTGAGGGTCATCTCCTTCTGGCTCTTGGTGTAGTCATAGAACCAGGCATCCTGAGCCGGAGTGAGGTTGCGCAGGAAGCCATCCTGGTTGTAGTAAGCCGCAGTCTGGCGATCGGCAAAGGAGGCGGTGACCAGCCCGTACTGGTTGGCTACATCCTTGAGCTGGTTGATGAGCAGTGGCTCCTGCTCCTTGGGCATGCCCCGATCCACCCAGTCGAGAATGAAGCGGTCGGTGGCCAGCTGTTGTGCTGCGCGGGCGATACCGTTGAGATCCTGCTCGATCTCCTTGCTGATCCGTTGGGTCAGGTTGGGCAGCTCCTGCTCGAACATTCGCTTTTCGATCAGTTGTTGCGCCGCGCGCTGGCTGAAGTAGCCCACCAGCAGGCAGGAGATAACGACGGCCAGAGTGACGGTGGCCAGAATTTTCTGTTTGAGGGTCAGGGTTGCCAGCATATAAGTGCTCGAAAGGTAGAGATTGACGACTCTCATATTAGCGGCAGAGAGGGGGCGCCCATGAGCCTTTCGACCCTTTATTTATGGGATTGCGTTTGCGCTCACAAGGGGCTGGCGGACGAATAGATCCGGGAGAGGCTGAATTGGCCGGAATGCCGGTTGCGCTTGTGCTCCGGCTCCTTATAGTAGAGGCCATCTCTGGTGACCGGCTTCCTGAACAAGATGGAAAATATGATGCGCAGCATTCGTGCGGGATGGACCCGACTGCTTTTGATTATGCTGGCGGCCATGCCGCTGCTGGTGCAGGCCGCTGATGGTGGCCGCCCCAAGGTGGCACTGGTGCTCAGTGGCGGCGGAGCGAAGGGCTCGGCCCATATCGGTATCCTCAAGGTGCTGGAGCAGAAGCGCATCCCGGTCGACATCATAGTGGGCACCAGCATGGGCTCTTATGTGGCGGGCATGTACGCCATGGGGCTCAGCGCCGAGGAGGTGGAGCGCACCACTCTGGCCATCGACTGGAACAAGGGTTATCAGGACAAGGTGGGCCGTGATGAGCTCTCCCTGCGCAAGAAGCAGCAGACCGAGAAGTATCAGCTGCGCACCGATATCGGCGTCAATGGCGACACCATTCAGCTGCCGGATGGTTTCTTTCAGGGCCAATCTATGGCCAGCCTGCTGCGCACAGCCACCTCCAACCTGCCGGCGCTGAAGAGCTTCGATGATCTGCCGATTCCTTATCGTGCCATGGCAACCGATATGGAGACGGTCACCCCTTACGTGCTCGATCACGGCAGTCTGGCCAAGGCGATGCAGGCTTCCATGTCCATTCCGGGGGCGCTCAAGCCGGTGGAGTGGGATGGCCGGATTCTGGCTGATGGCGGTACGGTCAACAACATGCCGGTGGACGTGGCCAAGGCGATGGGAGCCGATGTGGTGATCGCGGTGGATATCAGTGCCAGGCTGCGCACCCGTGAGTCCCTCAAATCGGGCCTTGCCATGATCGACCAGCTCACTACCTACATGACCCAGGTCGGCACCGACAAGCAGAAGGCGCTGCTGGGGCCCAGGGATATCCTGCTCACCCCCGAGTTTGGCGACATGGGGATTGCTGACTTCGCCCGCATGCCGGAGGGGATCAAGATAGGCGAGGCGGCGGCCGAGAAGGTGTCGCTGGAGCTCGACAAGCTCTCCCTGAGCAAGGAGCGCTACAACGAGTACCGCAACCGCAAGCTGAGTCGCCGTGCCGAACGCAGCGGCTTGCCCGCTTACTACATCGACAAGGTGGAGATCATCAACAAGTCGCGCCTCTCCGACGAGACGGTGCGCGCCATGCTGGATGTGCGACCGGACAAGATCCAGACCAACGAGAGTCTGGAGGCGGGCATTCGCCGCCTCTATGCACTGGAGTCGTTCGATCGCATCACCTACGAGGTGGATGAGCGCGATGGCGAGAACGTGCTGGTGGTCGATGCCAGCGAGAAGAACTGGGGGCCGGGTTACCTCAACTTCCAGTTCGGTTTCTCCGACGATTTCGAGAACACCTCCAACTACAACGTCGGCATGTCCTATACCCTCACCAACGTCAACAACTGGGGCGGGGAGTGGCTGACCGAAGCGTCGCTTGGCACGGCGAAACATATCAAGACCGACTTCTATACCCCGCTGGAGCCCTCCCAGACCTTCTTTGGCGAGGCAAGCCTGGCTTATGACAAGACCCAGCGCCGCATCTTCAGCTCCGAGCCGGATACATTCAACTATCTCGACAGCGACTACTCCTTCTTCAGTTCCGATCTGGCCGTTGGCTGGAACAGCCAGCCATGGAGCCGCATCTACACGGGGCTTGAGGGAAGGGTGGGCAATATCGATCTGAAAAACTTCAAGAATACCAGTGTGGATGCCACCGCCTGGGGGCCCTTTATCCGTTTTGAGCACGATACCCTGGATAGCCTCTATTTCCCCTACTCGGGCGAGAAGTGGGATATGAAGCTGGGTTATTCCCATGTCGATCTGACCGGGGGAGAGCTGGAGCAGAGTAGCCGCGATGAGGGGTGGAACTACAACTTCTCCATGATCAAGCCCTGGTCGTGGGGTCGTCACAGCCTCAACCTGATGCTGGAGGGCGGCGGATCCAGCAGTCAGGAGGCGCTGCCGCTCTATATCCAGGATCTGGGAGGGCTGTTCCGTCTTTCCGGCTTCCAGCGTTATCAGCTGAGTGGTCGCTACAGCCTGTTTGGCGGGTTGCGCTACATCTACCGGGTGGCAGACAACGACTTCGGTGCTCTCAAGATGCCGCTCTATCTGGGAGGCTCCCTCGAGCAGGGCGGGGTTTGGGACAAGGGCGAAGATATCAGCTTTGACAGCTCCTTCACTGCCGGCTCCGTCTATGTGGGGGTCGAGAGCTTCCTTGGCCCGGTGTTCCTTGGCTACGGCATGGCGGAGGAGGGGAATGGCGTCTTCTATCTGCAATTGGGCACTACGTTCCAATAATGGGAAAATGATGCCAATTTGTTAACTCGAAGCTATGACAGGCATTTAATTTTCAAAAAATACCAGTTTGTTTAATTGGTTACGGTTTTGTGTTGAATTGGTTAACAGGGTTTGGATTTTAATTGGTCGTTAAAACTTATATAGTGGGGAGCACCCTACGGGGTGTCCCGCAAGGACGATCGCCGCGAGCGTGGGCGAACCCCAAAAAAAGACCAAAGAGGAATTAGTCGTGCTTGAAACATACCGTAAACACGTCGCAGAACGTGCTGCCGAGGGCGTGGTTGCCAAACCTCTGGATGCAGAGCAGGTCGCCGCCCTGGTCGAGCTGCTCAAGAACCCGCCCGCTGGCGAACAAGATTTTCTGAAAGAGCTGTTGTCCTCCCGAATTCCCCCTGGTGTTGATGAAGCGGCCTATGTCAAAGCCGGTTTCCTCACCGCCGTCGCCAAGGGCGAAGCCCACTCTCCCATCCTGACTGCCGCCGAAGCCGTTGAACTGCTAGGCACCATGCAGGGTGGTTACAACATTCAGCCGCTGATCGACCTGCTGGACGATGCGACCCTGGCTCCTCTTGCCGCCAAGGGCCTCTCCCACACCCTGTTGATGTTTGACTCCTTCCATGACGTGGAGGAGAAGGCCAAGGCGGGCAATGCCCACGCCAAGCAGGTGATGCAATCCTGGGCCGACGCCGAGTGGTTCCTCTCCCGCCCGGAACTGGCCGAGAAGATCACCGTCACCGTGTTCAAGGTAACCGGCGAAACCAACACCGACGACCTGTCGCCGGCGCCGGATGCCTGGTCCCGCCCGGATATTCCATTGCACGCCCTGGCGATGCTGAAAAACGCCCGTCCCGGCATTACCCCGGACAAGGATGGCGCCGTCGGCCCCATCAAGACCATTGATGCCCTGAAAGAGAAAGGCTTCCCGCTGGCCTATGTGGGCGATGTGGTCGGTACCGGCTCTTCCCGTAAATCCGCCACCAACTCGGTGCTCTGGTTCATGGGCGACGACATTCCGTTCGTGCCGAACAAGCGCGCTGGCGGTGTCTGTCTGGGTGGCAAGATTGCCCCTATCTTCTTCAACACCATGGAAGATGCCGGCGCCCTGCCCATCGAAGTGGATGTCTCTGCACTTGCGATGGGAGATGTGATCGACATCTACCCGTTTGCCGGCAAGATCTGCAAGCACGGTACCGAGCAGGTGCTGGCGCAGTTTGAATTGAAAACCGACGTACTGATCGACGAAGTGCGCGCCGGTGGCCGCATTCCGCTGATCATCGGTCGCGGCCTGACTGACAAGGCCCGCGAAGCGCTGGGTCTGCCTTTCTCCACCGTGTTCCGCCGTCCGCAGCCGGTGGCCGATACCGGCAAAGGCTTTACTCTGGCCCAGAAGATGGTAGGCAAGGCGTGCGGCGTGAAGGGCATTCGTCCGGGCACCTACTGCGAGCCCAAGATGACCACGGTTGGCTCCCAGGACACCACGGGCCCGATGACCCGCGACGAGCTGAAAGATCTGGCCTGCCTCGGCTTCTCCGCCGATCTGACCATGCAGTCCTTCTGCCACACTGCGGCCTATCCCAAGCCCATCGACGTACAGACCCACCACACCCTGCCGGACTTCATCATGAACCGCGGCGGTGTGAGCTTGCGTCCGGGCGACGGTGTCATCCACTCCTGGCTGAACCGCATGCTGCTGCCGGATACCGTGGGTACCGGTGGTGACTCCCACACCCGTTTCCCCATCGGTATCTCCTTCCCGGCGGGCTCCGGTCTGGTGGCCTTCGCCGCTGCCACCGGCGTGATGCCGCTGGACATGCCGGAATCCGTGCTGGTGCGCTTCAAGGGCGAGCTGCAACCGGGCATCACCCTGCGTGATCTGGTTCATGCCATCCCCTACGCCGCCATCCAGAAAGGGTTGCTGACCGTCGAGAAAGCGGGCAAGAAGAACATCTTCTCCGGCCGCATCCTCGAGATCGAAGGTCTGCCGACCCTGAAAGTGGAGCAGGCGTTCGAACTGGCTGACGCCAGTGCCGAGCGTTCCGCCGCCGGTTGCACCATCAAGCTGGATAAAGAGCCGATCATCGAGTATCTGAAGTCCAACATTGTGATGCTCAAATGGATGCTCTCCGAAGGTTACGGCGACCCACGCACCATCACCCGCCGCATCAAGGGGATGGAAGAGTGGCTGGCCAACCCGACCCTGATGGAAGCGGACAAGGATGCCGAGTACGCCGAAATCATCGAGATCGATCTGGCCACCATCAAGGAGCCGATCCTGTGTGCGCCGAACGATCCGGACGATGCCCGTCTGCTAAGCGACGTGGCTGGCGACAAGATCGACGAGGTGTTCATCGGTTCCTGTATGACCAACATCGGCCACTTCCGTGCCGCCGGCAAACTGCTCGAGAAGTATCAGGGCGAGCTGCCGACCCGCATGTGGATCGCACCACCCACCAAGATGGACAAGGATCAGCTGACCGAAGAGGGCTACTACGGCATCTTCGGCCGGGTCGGTGCCCGCATCGAGATCCCGGGCTGCTCCCTGTGCATGGGCAACCAGGCGCGGGTCGCGGAAGGGGCCTCCGTGGTCTCCACCTCTACCCGTAACTTCCCGAACCGTCTGGGTAAAGGGGCCAACGTCTATCTGGCCTCTGCGGAGCTGGCAGCCGTTGCCGCCATCCTCGGCAAGATCCCGACCGTGGCAGAGTACCTGCAATACGCCAAGGCGCTCGATGCCACTGCGGCAGATACTTACCGCTACCTCAACTTCAACGAGATCGCTTCTTATACCAAGAAGGCCGATGCGGTGATCCTGCAGCAGGCGGTTTAACGCCTCACTGCACAGCTGTAACGAGAAATGCCGCGTAATACGCGGCATTTCTATTTTGCGGCTTTCTATTCTTGAGCCTCTTTCGACGCTTGTTGCTGCGGGCTGTGATCCAACCACTGTTTTCGCTGTTCGTTTTATAAGTGCTTTGCGTTATGTTGTTTGGTTATGACCAGTCGGGAGATCCCTGTGTTGGTCGGTATGACGTGGATGTCTGCCTGCGGGCGGCTCTGACCAACTGTGGCGTGGCTCTCTATGTTTCTATTCCGGATCGATCTCTCCCGAACCAGGCTGCGTGTTGGCAGTGCCCTGTTGGTATTTTCCCTGCCGCTTCTGGTGGGCAGCTGGATCATTCACAGCACTTATGTGCAGGATCTGAAATCTGATTCTCGCGATTCGGCGCACAAGGCGAGGCTGCTGCTGGAGGAGATGCTGGACAGGGCCGAGGAGGCCAACCGGGAGGTGTTGCCGCTGGTCAATGCTCCCTGTGCTCAGAACCTGCTGATCCTGAGAAAGACGGTTGCGCTCGAACCGTTTCTGCGTTCGGTCAATCTGGTGCGCGATGGGGTGATCAACTGTACCTCGCTGTTTGGCGAGGCCAATGATGCAGACGACGGTACTATCTACACCGGGCGCAAGCTGCTTTTGATGAGCGGCAACCGGGTACGCAAGAATCACCCGCTGCTGGTGGTGCGTCTCGAACAGGGGGCTGATGCGGCCCTGAGCGCCATCGACAGTACCCAGCTCAGCTTCATGCTCTCCCTGAGCGGCAAGCCGAGCGAGCTATTCCTGCAGGTCGGTTCGGCCTGGCTCAGCGAGTCGGGTCGCTATCTCGAACGCCTGCCCAGATTGCACCACAGTACCAGCCTTGAACTCTCCTCCCAGCGTTACCCCTTCACTATCTATGCCGGCTATACCATGCCGCTCTACTGGCGTTCGCTGTGGGAGGCTCGCCAGGCGGCGCTACTGTCGCTGGCTGGCGCATCCCTGTTGCTCTCCCTGCTGGTGTGGTGGGCGCTGGGGCGGCCGGGATCGCCGATGGATGAGCTGCGCCGGGCGCTGCGGGCGAAAGAGTTTGTCCCCTATCTGCAGCCGCTGGTGGCCAGCGACACCCGGCGGATGGTGGGGGCCGAAGTGCTGATGCGCTGGAACCATGCTACCGAAGGGGTGATCCGCCCCGATCTCTTTATTCCACAGGCGGAGGAGTCGGGGCTGATCGTCCCCATGACCAGTCAGATGATGCGCAACGTGGCAGCTCAGCTGAGCTGGGTGCAACGCTCTTTGCCCGATGGTTTTCATATCAGTTTCAATATCAGCGCCGCCCACTGTCACGACTTTGCCCTGCTGCAGGAGTGCCGGCTCTTCCTCGATCACTTTGCCCCCGACAAGGTGGTACTGGTGCTGGAGCTGACCGAGCGTGAGCTGCTGGTGGCGGATCCCAAGACTCTCTCCCTGTTCCGTCAGCTGGACGAGATGGGGGTCAAGCTGGCCATCGACGATTTCGGGACTGGCCACTCCAGCCTGATCTATCTGCAGCAGTTCCATGTCGACTACCTCAAGATCGACCAGTCCTTTATCGCCCGTATCGGCACCGAGTCGCTCTCGGAGCATATCGTGGACAATGTGATCGATCTGGCGACTCGCCTCGGGTTGGCGCTGGTGGCGGAGGGGGTAGAAACCAGCAGGCAGGCTGACTACCTCAGAAGCAAGGGGGTCGACTATCTGCAGGGCTTCCTGTTTGCCCGTCCCATGCCGCTGCGCCAGTTCTGCGACGAGCTGTTGCCAAAGGAGCAGGAAGAGTCGGGCACCTCGCTGGCGGGCGATATCCCGGGTACCGTCTGAGGTGCTTGCCGACAAGTACCAAATGATTCCGACAATGCGGCGATAGCGTGAATGAGGCCAATTCCACCAGATTGGCAGGGTCTTGTTTTCCATGCCTTGGCGCCCGCTTTTCGGTAGAATCAGCGCTCATTTTGACGTCAGTAAAAGATGAGGCGCGGTATGACGGTTCAGTTCCAGGCATTTCACAGCATCAAGGCGATTGGAAATCGGGAGGTGCTGTTCAACTGGTCGAGAACCAATCCCCTCGGTGCGCTGGATCAGGTGTGGCGCCCAAAAAACCGCGACGAGCTGCAAGCGCTGCTGCGGGAACACCCCGAGCGCAAGCTGCGCCTTATCGGCTCCGGCCTCTCCTTCGAGCCCATTCACAGCGTCTATGCCGAGGGCAGTCAGGCGCTGCTGGTGGATTTGCACCACCTGCGCGGTCAGCTGGCGAAAACCGCCGATACCGTGACCTATCAGGCAGGGACTCCCCTCGATATCGTTTATGCCGAGCTGATCGCCATGGAGCGGATGCTGCCCGCATCCCCCGGCGTTATCGGTATCCAGACCCTGGGTGGTGCGCTCAGCACCGGCACCCACGGTCAGGGGCTGCACCAGTCTGCCCTCTGCGATGCGGTGGAGGCGATGACGGTGATGCTGGCAAGCGGCGAGATTATCCGGGTCGATCGCGCCGATCCGCGCTTCGGTGCCTTCGTCATGGGCATGGGCATGCTCGGCATCCTGCTCGATGTCACCCTGCGTACCGTGCCCAACCGCATCATGCGCTGTACCAAGTTCACCACCGACTACCCCTTCCTCCTGGAGCACAACGAGCGGCTCAACCGCGAGCACGGCTTCGTGAAGAGCTGGTGGTTTGCCTGGACTGGCGAGAGCCACATCTGGTTGGTGGATCCCGCCTCCGATGAGGAGGTGGCCCGCTACCGCGCCGGTGGCAGCGAGCCGCTGCTGCTGGATGGCGATATCGACGCCCGCATGAACGCCACCATTGATGCCACCCTGCAGAAGATGGCGAAGGACACCAAGGATGAGGCGCTGGCCGGCGAGCACTTCGAGACGGTGCGCCGCTTCAAGGATGCCTCCGATCTGGTGGGCAATGTCTACCAGATCCTCTGCAAGGGGATCCCGGCGCCCCAGATCAATTGCGAAGTGGCGGTGCCGCTTCATCGCATGAACGAGGCGCTGGAGACTCTGCAAGCGTGGCAGCAGGCCAACCCCGGCGTGTTGCACTACCCCTTTATCCTGCGCTGCACTGGCCCCTCCGAGGCGTGGCTCAGTGCCGCTTACGGCCAGTCGGTCTGCTGGATCGGTTTTCTGGTCTATCTGGCGGCGGACGGCACCTTCGTCAACGGCTCCATGGAGCAGATGCGCGAGCTGCAGCAATTGCTGGTGCCGCTTGGCGGCATTCCCCATTTCGGCAAACATCTGGCGATGGATCTCTACGACTTCCCGGCCCTGCTGCCACGCTGGAACGACTTCGTGGCGTTGAAAGCCGAGCTCGACCCCCACGGCCGCTTTGAAAACCGCTGGCTCAGCGACCTGTTTGCCAACCGGTAAGGATCTGACATGACCGATATGCAAGATACCCGCGCACTCATCACTCTGCCGACCAGAGGGAAGTCATCGATATGACCGATATGCAAGACTCCAGGATCCCAGTGACCCTGCTGACCGGCTTTCTCGGTAGCGGCAAGACCACCTTGCTCAACCACTGGGTCAAGCAGCCGGAGCTCGGCGAGTGCGCGGTGCTGATCAACGAATTCGGCTCGGTGGGGCTGGATCACCATCTGGTGCAACAGGTGGATGAGCAGGTGATGCTGCTCGACTCCGGCTGCATCTGCTGCTCGGTGCAGGGCTCTCTGGTGGAGGCGCTGCAGGGGCTGTTTATGAAGGCCATCCAGCGCAAGATCAAACCGTTCAAGCGGCTGATTATCGAGACCACTGGCCTCGCCGATCCGGCCCCCGTGCTCTTTACCCTGCGCGAAGAGGGCTTTATCGCCCAGCGCTACCGCTTCGATGGCACCGTCACCGTGGTGGATGCCGGTCATATCGAGCAGCAGCTGGCGGCCCAGTATGAGGCGGTGAAGCAGGTGGCGCTGGCGGATCTGCTGGTGGTGAGCAAGGGCGATCTGGTGGATGGCGAGCAGCTGGCGCGGGTTGAAACCCAGCTGGCGGCCCTCAATCCGGCGGCGCCTATCCAGCTGGTGACCAATGGCGAGCTCTCGCCAGCGGTGCTGGAGAAGCTCGGTGCTTACAACGAAGCAGCCGGGCGCGATGTGCGCCAGCTGCTGGCCTGGCTGCGCACCGAATCCCCCAAGCAGGGGCTGGCGTCACCGATGCAACCCAAGATGCAGCCGTTCGCCGCCAAGGTGGGCACCGCGGCGCCCACCCACTTCGAGCACGGCAACATCGAGAGTTTCTCTCTTCGCATCGGCGAGCCGCTCAAGCCATCCCGTCTGCTGGCTGCCATCGATGCGGTGCAGGCCCAATATGGCGATGCCCTGCTGCGGCTCAAGGGGATCTTGCAGCTGGAGGGTGAAAGCCAGCCGGTGGTGATCCACGGTGTCCACGGCCAGCTCTATCCGCTGCAGGCATTGGGTGAGTGGCCGGAGGGCAAGGCCCAGTCCCGGCTGGTGTTTATCGTGAAAACTCAGGACAAGGCGGGGATAGAGCGGCTGTTCCTTGATACGCTCAAGGCTCCCGAGCCCAGCCTCGAAGAGCAGCTCAAGGCCATGCTTGGCCAGCCGGATGCCTGATGTTTGACATGACCCGCCCGTAACAACGAGAGCGGGTCTTTTTATTCCTGAAGTGGAGGTGGTCTGTTATGGCGGAAGTTTCACTCGGGGTGACCCCGGCCCAGCGCAAGTGGCTGCCCATGCTGGCGGCAGTCGGCTTTTTCATGCAGTCGCTGGATGGCACCATTCTCAATACCGCCCTGCCCAGCATGGCCGAGACACTGGGGGAGAGTCCGCTGCAGATGCAGTCGGTAGTGATCGCCTACATGTTGACGGTGGCCCTGCTTATCCCGGCCTCCGGCTGGCTGGCGGACAGGTTCGGTACCCGTCGCATCTATCTGGCGGCGATTTCGCTGTTCACTCTCGGTTCGCTGGCCTGTGCCGCCTCCGGCTCGCTCTCGATGCTGGTGGCTGCCCGGGTGCTGCAGGGGGTTGGCGGCGCGCTGCTGATGCCGGTCGGGCGACTGGCGGTGCTGCGGGTCTATGACAAGCGGGAGCTGCTGCGGGTGATGTCGTTCGTCACCATTCCCGGGCTGCTCGGCCCGCTGATGGGGCCGGCGCTGGGTGGCTGGCTGGTCGAGGTGGCGAGCTGGCACTGGGTCTTTCTCATCAACCTGCCGGTGGGGATGATCGGCTTTATGGCGAGCTGGTACTTCATGCCCGATCTGCGTCAGGCGACCGCCCGTTTTGACTGGCAGGGCTTCGTGCTGTTCAGTCTCGGCATGGTGCTGGTGTCGGTCGGTTTGCAGGGGCTGGGGGAGCACAGTATCTCCACCGGCTGGGCGCTGTTTGCCCTCATCTTCGGGTTGGCGGCGATGGCGAGCTACTGGCTCTATGCCGCCAATGCGGAGCAGCCGCTCTTCAGCCTGAAACTGTTCAAGACCGCCACCTTCGCCATCGGGGTTTGGGGCAACCTGTTTGCCCGTCTTGGCAGCGGTGCCATGCCGTTCCTCACCCCGCTCTTTCTGCAACTGGGACTCGGCTTCTCCCCGAGCAAGGCGGGGATGACCATGATCCCGACGGTGCTCGGCGCCATGCTGACCAAGACGTTGGTGAACAAGCTCATCCCCAGAGTGGGTTATCGCCGGATCCTGATTGGCAACACCCTGTTGCTCGGCGCCATGATCGCCAGCTTCTACTTTATCGACAACCAGCTTCCCTACGGCGTGCTGCTGGGCTGGCTGGCGATCTTCGGCGCCATCAACTCGCTGCAGTTCTCCGCAATGAATACCCTGACCTTGCAGGATTTGAGCCCGACCTTGGCCAGTAGCGGCAACGGGCTGCTCTCGGTGGTAATGCAGCTCTCCATGAGTTTGGGGGTCGCGATTGCCGCCAGCCTGCTGGGGCTCTTCTCGGCGGGCACATCGGCCGCCAACGGCCAGTGGCTGGCAGGGTTCCACCTTACCTATCTCTGTGTTGGCTTGCTCTCCATGCTGGCGGCGCTGATCTTCGCTCAGCTGGCGCGAGACGGTGGCACGACTTCGGCTCAGGCCAGAGGATAAGAAAGAACAGGATAAGAAGTCACATCAACGAAAAGGGCACCGCGAGGTGCCCTTTTCGATCAGTGGTGCAGCAGCTCCCGCGCTTCCCAGTGAAAGGGAATGGGGCACAGCTGCTGGGAGGCCTTGTTGTAGCACTCCCACAGCTCGCCCATGGTGCGGCCATCGATTGGGTGGCGCAGCCTGGGCGCCAGCTCGGCCAGCGGCCAGAGCACGAAGGCGTTGGTGAGGATCTCGCCGCGCGGCAGCACCAGCGGCGTCTCGCAGACCAGATCGCCATAGAGCAGCAGGTCGAGATCCAGGGTGCGCGGGGCGAACTTCTTGGCATCCGGCTCGCGACCGTGGGCGAACTCCATCTCGCGCAGCAGCTGGCAGACGGCAACCAGCGGCAGGTCGGTCTCGGCAGCGGCAACAAGGTTGTAGAAGGGACGGCCATTGAAGCCCACCGCCTCGCTCTCGAATACCCGGGAGACCCGCAGCTCGCCAAACTCGGCGTGCAGGGCATCGAGCCCGGCACGGATATGGCGCTCCCGCTCGATGTTGGAGCCAAGGCTGATATAGATAGTAGTCATCAGTTGCTGCTCGCCGCCGGGGTACGGTGGCGCAGGATCTCGACGCCGACACCGGCGGCATTGGGCACGGCACCCGGCTTGGTGAGGGTTACCTTGACCCACTGCACCCGCTCGTCAGCGAGCACCAGCATGGCGACCTGTTCGGCCATGGTCTCGACCAGCTCGACTACCTTGCCGGTGACATGCTCGCAGATCTTGTTGGAGAGGTCGGCATAATCCAGTGCCAGATTGATGTCGTCGGTTGCAGCGGCGGGGCGGTTGTCGAACCCCATCTCGAGGTCAAAACGGAGCTTCTGGCGAATGCCTTTCTCCCACTCATATACACCTATGGTGGTCAAAACCTCGAGTCCGCGAATAAACACCTTGTCCATGACTGTACTTCTTCTTTACTCTTGATGGGCTGTGATGACAGCGCAGGGATGCTGGCCGGGCAACAGGCTTGCCGAGGCGCTCTGGGTGGGTATGGGCCCATGCCAGCGTTGTGGTCCGCATCATACCCCATTCATATCGTGGTAAAAACGACCAAGATGACGGCCCTGACGATTTTGATGATTATTCTGGCCTACCTGGGTGGTTCACTATCCAGTGCTGTGCTGGTCTCCCGCTGCAGCGGTCTGCCCGACCCGCGGGATCATGGCTCCCACAATCCGGGGGCAACCAATGTGCTGCGTCTCGGTGGCCGGCTGGCGGCGCTGGTGGTGCTGTTGCTCGATGTGCTCAAGGGTACGGCGCCTGTCTATCTCGCCTGGTATCTGCAGATAAAGCCGGTCTACCTCGGCTTTATCGGGGTGGCCGCCTGTCTTGGCCACATGTACCCCATCTTCTTTCATTTTCGCGGTGGCAAGGGGGTGGCGACGGCGCTGGGCACCATGATGCCGCTCGGCTTCACCATGGGGGGGGCTGTCATTGGCACCTGGTTGCTGGTGCTGCTGGTGAGCGGCTATTCGTCGCTGGCCTCCATCATTACCGTGCTGCTCACGCCACTCTTTACCTACCTGCTCAAACCCGAATACACCCTGCCAGTCTCGCTGCTCTCCTGCCTTATCCTGATCCGCCATCACGAGAACATCTCCCGCCTGCTCAAGGGGGAAGAACCCAGAGTCTGGCGGCGAAAAGGGTGTGCCAGTGGCGAGGAAGTGGGAAAAATGGGTGATGTTGAGCAAAAAAGAGACGAACGAGACAAAAAGTAAAATTTCCCGTTGACCATCCGCCTTAAAATCCGTTTAATAGCGCCCACGCCCAGATAGCTCAGTCGGTAGAGCAGGGGATTGAAAATCCCCGTGTCGGCGGTTCGATTCCGTCTCTGGGCACCAAATTTTGGTGCCATGAAATAAAAAATTTGTTCATGCACAATGGTTTAAAGTGTGCCGGCTTAGCTCAGTAGGTAGAGCAACTGACTTGTAATCAGTAGGTCACCAGTTCGATTCCGGTAGCCGGCACCATTTGCCCAGATAGCTCAGTCGGTAGAGCAGGGGATTGAAAATCCCCGTGTCGGCGGTTCGATTCCGTCTCTGGGCACCACTAATAATTCCTCCTTAGCTCAGTCGGTAGAGCGACGGACTGTTAATCCGCAGGTCGCTGGTTCGAGCCCAGCAGGAGGAGCCAAACCGAAAAGCCCTTGTCGCAAGACAAGGGCTTTTTTTCTTTGGTTCAACACCGTTTTTTTACCATAACAACAATCACACACGCACAGAATGACGGCAGGATAGATATGGAAAATCAAGTAGTTATAGACTCAAAGGGGCGACTGGCCACCATCCGCGAGTGGCTTGAGCCCGTGCTGGTGCTGCTGATCCTGGGCTGCCTGTTTGGTTATCTCGGCAGCCAGATGGGCCTCTCCGCCATGGTCAACACCCTGTTCAATACCGCTCACCAGCTGCTGCTCAATACCGTGCTCTTCATCATGGGGATCACCGTACTTTCCGGCGCGCTCAGCCAGCTGCTGAGCGAATTCGGGGTGATCCGCCTGCTGGAGGTGCTGCTGGCACCCCTGATGAAGCCGGTGTTCCGCTTGCCGGGGCGCACCGCGCTGGCGGCGCTGATGACCTTCTTCTCCGATAACCCGGCGGTGATCAGCCTTGCCAAGGACAGCCGCTTTCGCAAGGGCTTCACCCCCTGGCAACTGGTGTCTCTGACCAACTTCGGTACCGCCTTCGGCATGGGCCTGATCGTGGTGACCTTTATGGCCACCCTGCAGCTGCCGGGCGGGGAGTCTACCGCCAGCGCGGCGCTGATCGGGCTGCTCGGCGCTCTGGTTGGCTCGGTGGTCTCTACCCGACTGATGCAGCGGATGATCCGCCCGCTGGTGGGCGAGGTGCTGGATGATGAGCCGGCTGATGCCAAGGGGCACAAGGTCGGGGTCAGCAAGGAGGCCGCGCCGGGCTGGCTGCGGATCCTCAACTCGTTGCTCGATGGCGGCAAATCCGGCGTGGAGCTGGGGATGGCGGTGATCCCGGGTGTGCTGATCATCAGCACCTTCGTCATGCTGCTCACCTTCGGTCCGGGGGAGAAGGGCTATACCGGCGAAGCGTTTCAGGGGGTTGCCCTGCTGCCGGTGCTGGCCGCCAAGGTAAGCTGGCTGTTTGACCTGCTGTTTGGCTTCCAGCAGCCGGAGCTGGTCGCTTTCCCGGCTACCTCGCTCGGTGCGGTCGGTGCCGCCATGTCGCTGGTGCCCCCCTTTATTGCCAAGGGATGGATCACCGGCAACGAGGTGGCAGTGTTTACCGCCATGGGGATGTGCTGGAGCGGCTTTTTGAGCACCCACACCGCCATGCTCGATGCCCTCGGCTATCGCCACCTCACCTCCCGCGCCATTGTCGCCCACACGGTCGGCGGCTTGTGCGCCGGGGTGGCAGCGCATCAGCTTTATATGCTGCTGGGCTGAGCAGAGTGAAAAGAGAGAGGGGCGCCGCAGCGCCCCTCTCTGTATCCTGCTGACGAAAATCGCCTATTCGTTATGGCCGATCAGGCTCTGCGAGATCACTGCTTCCGGCATCATCTCCCGCAGCCCGGCAATCAGTTTTTCCCCCGCCTCATGCAGCGCAGCCAGCGGCATCTCGGGCAGGCTCTCCAGAATGAACCACATCTGGCCCGAATCGACACTCAATCGGGTGCGCACACCCTGCCGCCAGTTCCAGCGCCGACAGGTCACCCCCTTGTCATCCCGCCAGACCACCTCGCCGGGTTCCGGAGATTCGTGTGCGGGTTCGCCCCCCTTCATGGTATCGAACTGCTCGCTGCCATCGGCCACCACCAGTCGCGGCAACCCCTCATAGGCGAGCAGGTTTTCGCCCCCCACCGGAATGGCGTAGCGAATGCTGATGGCGTTGTAGAGATCGACTACGGGATCGATGGCCGGCAGGTTGCCATCGCGGGCGACCCGCTTTCTCAGAGCCTCGGCGGAACAGGGAGTCCGCTGCGGCTTGGCGCCAAATTTTCTGAACAGATCGCCCCAGGCGGCGAGATGCGCCTCTGCCCACGGCACATCGGCGGTCATCATGGCGGTGCAGGCTTCATCAAGGGCGCGAGCCCCCACGTTCGGGTCGACCACGGCGGCGGCCTGCACCGTGATGCTCAAAGCGCGAAAGCCGGGAGCCAACTGGCTGACTTCGGGGGAGATATGGGGGGTGATCAGGGACATAGCGACTCCATAAACGAAAAAGGCAGGGAGAAGGCGGCTGCCGGCCAGCATAGCGGTGACGGCAAATCCGGTTTGAGAGCCATCTTGCGCGAACATGTTAGATAAGAAAATTTACATGATCTTAATAGCTATAAGTTTCATGAATGAAAAATGACGTAATCGAGGGAATGGCAGGCATGTAGCGGCATATAGCGAAGAGGAGCCCTGCCGCCTCCGGTTTGCTGCGGCAATGCCCCTTTGCCGCTTCGATCTGCAGCGGCAGCCGCTGGCCGCCCGGCTCTCTTGTGATGACCTCAGTTGCAATGCCAGAACACAAGGCGGCGATTCAAATCATTCGGTGACTCAATGAGTTGGTTTCGCCCTGTGCTGTTCACTAAATTCTGGCCCCGCTTATGCACTCCTCCTGGCAACACCATCAAGGGTCGTTGTCGCGGAGAGATATCATGATCAGTACCCTGCTTCCCCTTGCCTCTATCGCCCTCAAGCTGGGCAGCCAGTTGCTTAGCAGCAGTAGTAAACCCGAGCCTGTGCAGCCTGCCGTGCAGGAGGAACACCTTGCTCCAACTGTCCAGAGCCTGTTCCAGCGACTCGGCATCAAGGATGCCGATAGCGAACAGAATCGCTCGGCCATCAACCATTTTATGGGTGAGCTGATGCAGACCTTGGGGAAGGAGAATGGTGGCCAATCCCTCTCTGCCGCCATCGATAGCGCCCGCAACCAGCTGGCGAGCGGCACCCAGAGCACCCGCTTTGATGCGCTGCAAAGCGAGCTCAATACCCTCAAGGATTCCCTCGGTGCCAGCAATCTCAACCTCGATCAGCTGCTCGGCGCTTTTAAACAGACCCTGCCCAATGGCAAGGGGGAGGGAGTGGGCAAACTGCTCAATGCCAGCGCGTGAACGATGGCGGGCAATAAAAAACGGCAACCGAGGTTGCCGTTTTGCTTTCTTATTCGAATGACAAGCCGGTTGGCTTAACCCGCCCGTTTGGCCAGCCAGGTTTCGGCGGCAGTCAGGGCTGCCTCAACCTGTTCGCGGGCGACGCCGCCTTTGGCAACCCGTTTGGCGAGGGTCGCTTCCAGCTCCAGATTGGGGTAGACGTCGAACTCGATCACCGGGCTGAAGCGCTGGAACTCGCCGATGGAGAGCTCCTCCAGTGGGCGGCCCACGCTGATGGCGAATACCACGGTTTCGCCGACGATATGGTGCGCTTCACGGAACGGAATCCCCTTGGCCACCAGATAGTCCGCCAGCTCGGTGGCGTTGGCGTAGCCGCCTTGCGCCGCTGCCATGGTGCGCTCGCCATTCACTTTCAGATCGATCAGCACCAGCGCCGCCATATCGAGGCAGTCGTGCCAGGTGTCGAGGGCATCGAACAGTCCCTCCTTGTCTTCCTGCATGTCCTTGTTGTAGGCCAGCGGCAGCGCCTTGAGGCTCATCAGCATGCCCATCTGGGCGCCGACCACCCGGCCGGTCTTGCCACGGATCAGCTCCAGCGCATCCGGGTTCTTCTTCTGCGGCATCAGCGACGAGCCGGAAGTGACCGCATCGGAGAGCTCGACAAACCCAGCCTCGCCGGTGTTGTAGAAGATAAGGTCTTCGGCAAAGCGCGACAGATGGGTCATGGAGAGGGACGCTACGTGCATCAGTTCCACTACGTGATCCCGATCGGAGACCGAGTCCAGACTGTTGCGGGTGGCGCCACTAAAGCCCATGTCGAGCGCCAAGGCTTCGCGGTCGATGGCGTAGGCGGTGCCCGCCAGCGCGCCACAGCCGAGCGGGCTAGTGTCGAGGCGCTTGAGGGCATCCTGCAGCCGGGAGTAGTCCCGCTCCAGCATCTCCACATAGGCCAGCGCCCAGTGGGCGTAGGTGACCGGCTGGGCCCGCTGCAGGTGGGTGTAACCGGGCAGCACGGCGGCCTGATTGGCACGGGCGGAGGCGACCAGCCCCTGCTGCAGGGCGGTGATGGAGCCGAGCAGCAGCTCGCCCTGCGCCTTGCACCAGAGTTTCAGGTCGGTGGCGACCTGATCGTTGCGCGAGCGGCCGGTGTGCAGCTTTTTGCCGAGATCGCCGACGGCGGTGATAAGCGCGCTCTCGACCCAGGAGTGGATATCTTCGGCATCCGAACTCAGGATCTGCTGCGGATCCTGCTGCACCGAGGCGAGCAGTACCTCCATCGCCTGTTGCAGTTTTCCCTGCTCATCGGCGGTCAACACGCCGACTTTCACCAGCGCCTTGGCCCAGGCCATGGAGCCCTGAATATCCTGCTCCGCCAGTCGGTAATCGAACCGCAGCGAATCGTTGAACTGCTTGAACCGGCTATCGGCTCCCTGACTGAAGCGTCCACCCCAAAGTGCCATACTGCTCTCCTTGAATGCGTTGTCGGTGGCACCCTGGCCACCGAGCTTGAAATCGTGCCCTGTTTTTCTGCGAGTCTGTTATCTCACAGAAGCGGCCGAGGTGCTGCCGCTCTTGTCACACCCGCTGATGATGGGTCAGGGGCTATGCCCTCTGCCTGTAGAAGAGGGGGCCATGCCCCCTCAACGGAATCAACGGGTTATCTCGCTTGCCTAACCGTGGGTATGGTCGCCACCGATGGCCTGATGCTGCTCCTTCATGGCGCGGATCCGGCTGGCCAGGGTGTAGAGACGGATAAAGCCTTCGGCATGGCTCTGGTCGTACACTTCGTCGGCGCCGAAGGTGGCGAAGTCTTCGGAGTAGAGGCTGTTCGGCGACTTCTTCTGCACCGCAGTGACCTGACCCTTGTACATCTTCAGCACCACTTCACCGTCCAGATCTTCGGCGATGGCGTTGGCAGAGGCGAGGATCGCCTTGCACAGCGGGGTGAACCAGCGACCGTCATAGACCAGATGGGAGAACTCGGCACCCAGCTTTTCCCGCCAGGCGCGGGTCGGGCGATCCAGTACCAGCTCTTCCACCGCGCGCAGCGCGGCGACCATCACGGTACCGCCCGGGGTCTCGTAGCAGCCGCGGGACTTCATCCCCACCATCCGGTTTTCGGTGATGTCGATGCGGCCCACGCCGTGCTTGCCGGCACGCTCGTTCAGGGTCATCAGGATCTGGTGCGGGCTGAGCGGCTGGTCGTCAACGGCCACCACTTCACCCTGCGCCACGGTCAGCTTGACGTACTCTGGCTGATCCGGTGCCTGCTCGGCCGGTACTGTCCACTGCCAGACCGCTTCGGAGGGCTCGTTCCAGGTGCTCTCCAGCTCGCCACCCTCGGTGGAGATGTGCCAGGCGTTGGCGTCGCGGCTGTAGATCTTCTTAAGGGTCGCCTTGCAGGGGATGTTGCGGGTCTCCAGATAGGAGAGCAGATCTTCCCGGGAGCGCATGTCCCAGATCCGCCACGGGGCGATCACTTTCAGCTGGGGTGCCAGCGCGGCTACCGCGCCTTCGAAACGCACCTGATCGTTGCCCTTGCCGGTGCAACCGTGGGAGATGGCATCGGCCCCTTCCGCCAGCGCGGCCTCGACCATCGCCTTGGCGATCACCGGACGGGCCATGGAGGTACCCAACAGATAGGTGCCCTCATAGACGGCGCCGGTCTTCAGGGTCGGGTAGACGTACTCTTTGACGAACTCTTCGCGCAGATCCTTGATGATGCACTTGGTGGCGCCGGAGGCGATGGCCTTCTGCTCGATCCCTTCCAGATCGTCGCGCTCCTGACCCACGTCGGCGACGAAGGCGATGATCTCCGCATCATAGTTTTCCTTCAGCCAGGGAATGATGGCCGAGGTATCCAGTCCGCCCGAGTAAGCCAGTACGATCTTGTTGATTCCGCTCATTTACTTCTCTCCATGATGATTCGATAAAAGGGTGTTATTTGGGGTCGGTTGCCGTTATTTGTGCCCAAGCAGGGTCAACAGTACGGCGTTCTGGATATGCATCCGGTTTTCGGCCTCGTCCATGATGAGGGAGGCGGGGCCATCCATCACCTGCGAGGTGATCTCCAGCTCCCGGTGGGCCGGTTGGCAGTGCAGCACGTGCTGGATGCCGGTCCGGTCGAGCAGGGCCTGGTTGATCTGGTAAGGCATAAAGAGCTCGGTGACCTGCTCCATCGGGGTGTTGTCGCCCATGGAGACCCAGGTATCGGTGTAGGCCACATCGAACCCTTCGATATCCGCCACGTCGTCGCTGATGTGGATGGTCGCCCCCGACTTGGCCGCCAGTGCCTGCGCCTGCAGGAAGATCTGGGTATCCGGGCCGTGGCCTTTCGGGCAGATCAGGGTGACGTCGGTGCCGAGGGTGGCCCCCAGCAGCAGCAGAGAGTGGCTGACGTTGTTGCCATCACCGAGGTAGGCAAGCTTCACCTTCGACAGGTCGTCGTAGTGCTCGGCAATGGTCATAAAGTCGGCCAGCCCCTGACAGGGGTGGTAGAGGTTGCACAGGCTGTTCACCACCGGCACTGTGCCGTGCTCTGCCAGCTCGACCAGGGTCTGGTGATCGAATACCCGGGCGACGATGGCATCACACCAGCGGGACAGGTTGGCGGCGAAATCCTTCACCGACTCCCGCTTGCCCAGTGCGCCGTTCTGCTGATCCAGATAGACACTGTGGCCGCCCAGTTTGGCGATGCCGATGTCGAAGGTGACCCGGGTACGCAGGGAGGGCTTCTCGAACAATGTGACCACGCTCTTGCCGGCCAGCGCTTGGCTGTACTTCTTCGGGTCGGCCTTGACCGCTTTGCCCAGCGCAATCAGCGCTTCGATCTGGGCTTTGTTCAGATCACTGTCTTTCAGAAGATGTTGCATCGGATGTTCCTTGTTCCGGTGGAGATCAAATGGCCACTTGGGTGCCGACCGCGCCGCCAGCCAGCAGCTTGAGCAGCTGATCCGGGTAACGCCAGCTGGCGACACAGACCGGCTTGCCTAGGGTCTCGGCGGCGTGCAGGGCCGCTTCTACCTTGACCGCCATACCGTCGCGGATCACCCCTTTCTCCATCAGATCCAGCGCGGTCAGCTTGTCGAGCTGGGGCACCAGCTTGCCCTTGCCATCCAGGATGCCGCTCACATCGGAGAGCATCACCAGATCGGCACCGAGCGCCTCGGCAATGGCGGTGGCCGCCTGATCCGCGTTGACGTTCATCAGTTGCCCCTCGGCTGTGATGCCGATGGAGCTCACCACCGGCAGGAAGCCCTGACCTAGGATGCCTGCTACCAGTGCCGGGTTGCCCGGCTTGCACTCGCCGACGGCGCCGAGATCCGGGTCGAGCTGGGTCACCTGACAGAGGCCGCCATCCGCCAGACAGAGCCCCACCGCCGGAATACCGGTGGCGATCGCCTTGGCCATCATCTGCTTGTTGGCAGTGCCCGCCAGCGCTCCGGCAATGAAGGGGATCTGTTCGAAGGGGGTTACCCGCAGGCCGTTCTTCTTGGTGGAGGTGAGACCCAGCCCCTTGAGCAGGTCATCCACCAGACAGCCACCGCCATGCACCAGCACCAGCGGACGGTGCTGATCGTCGAGAAAGGTTTTGAGGGTGGCGAACAGGGCGGTCAGCGCCTCGTCGTTTTCGATAAGGGCGCCGCCCAGCTTGATTACCAACGTCTGTTTGTCCATGTTCGAGATCCTTCCTAAGTCCTTAAATCAGGCCGGTGGCCGGTTCAAATCCAAATTTGATATTTATGCACTGCATGGCTTGCGAGGCGGCGCCCTTGAGCAGGTTGTCGATGGCAGAGACCACCACCAGCATGTTGCCCTGCTGTTGCCAGGCGATGTCGCAGTAAGGGGTGCCCGCTACGCCGCGAATGGAGGGCATCTGGCCGGTGAGGCGCACCAGCGGTTTGCCTTCGTAGGCCTTGAGGAAGGCCTGATCCACCTGGGTGGGGGTGACGCCGTCCGCCAGCTGCACATAGATGGTGGCCAGAATGCCGCGCACATAGTTGCCAAGGTGGGGCTGGAACAGCACCTCCTTGCCGAGGTGATGGCTGATCTCCGGCTGGTGTCTGTGATTGAAGGTGCCGTAGGGGTTGAGGCTCACTTCGCAGAAGCTGGTGTTGATGGCGGCCTTGCGCCCGGCGCCGGAGACCCCGGAGACGGCGTTGATGATGGGCTGCCAACCCTTGGCAATCAGGCTATCCTGCTGCAGCGGCTTGAGCGCGCAGAGGGAGGCGGTCGGGTAGCAACCGGGCACGGCTACCAGCTGGGCGCTGGCGATGGCATCGGCATTCCACTCGGCCAGACCGTAGGCGGCCTGATCCAGCCACTGTTCGCTCTGGTGGGTGAAGCCGTAGAAGCTGTCGTAGAAGCCCTGATCCTTGACCCGGAAGGCGCCGGAGAGATCGAACACCGGCAGCCCCTTGGCGAGAAACTTGGGGGCAAGCGTGGCGCTTACCTCATGGGCGGTGGCCAGCAGCACCAGATCGGCCTGGGTCAGGATCCGGGTCATGCCATCCTCGTCCAGTGGCAGCAGCGGCTGATCGAGGGCACCGACCCACTGGGGATGCAGGGAAGAGAAGCGCTTGTGGGCATCCTGACTGCCGGCGGAGACATAGAGGCCGAACAGTTTGAGTTGTGGATGGTTCTGTACCAGTGCGGCCAGTTCGGCTCCCGCGTAGCCACTGGCACCGACGATAACGGTGTTAAGCATGTTGAATATTCCAAGTCAGAGTTCGAGATTCACAGCATGGTGCTGCGGTGCACAAGGGTGTTCGATCGCCCCTTTGCACAAGTGCGGAGGGGCAATTCAGGCGGGTGTGTGTCGTCGGTTATAGATCAGGTGACAGAACATTAACTTTCCCTTACAACTAGAAGCCTTTGTTGATGAGCCAGATATTCAGGTAAAATTACAGAATATTAATGCACTCACTTTGCATTTGTATTTTCTAACAGAAACATTCCGGGGACGCAAGGAGGAGCTGATGGCCAATCTGGATTTTTTTTCACTTTATAAGAATATTATTGCGATTCCCTCTATCAGCAGCACGGATCCCAAGTGGGACCAGAGCAATGAGGCGGTGATCCGGCTGCTGGCTGACTGGTTCGGTCAGCTCGGTTTTCAGTGCGAGGTAACGGCGCTCCCCGATCTGCCGGGCAAGTTCAATCTGGTGGCAACGATC
Source organism: Aeromonas sp. HMWF016 (assembly GCF_963878195.1). Taxonomy (NCBI): domain Bacteria; kingdom Pseudomonadati; phylum Pseudomonadota; class Gammaproteobacteria; order Aeromonadales; family Aeromonadaceae; genus Aeromonas; species Aeromonas sp. HMWF016. The sequence goes on along the minus strand of NZ_CAWNWX010000082.1, from coordinate 40,109 downwards.
GGCCAAGGCGAGGGCGGCCTGCTGCTGGCGGGCCACACCGATACGGTGCCGTTTGATGAGGGGGGCTGGAGCAAGGACCCCTTCAAGGTAACCGAAGAGGGCAACCGCCTCTATGGCCTCGGTACCATCGATATGAAGGGCTTCTTCGCCTTTATCGTCGAGGCGCTCAAGGAGATCGACCTCAAGACGCTCAACAAGCCCCTGCGCATCCTCGCCACTGCCGATGAAGAGACCACCATGGCGGGGGCCCGCGCCATCGCTGCGGCAGCCGAACTCAAACCCGACTACGCGGTGATTGGCGAGCCGACCGGGCTGGTGCCTGTGGTGGCCCACAAGGGGCATATGTCGGAGGCGATCCGCATTACCGGCAAGAGCGGTCACAGCTCGGATCCCGCCAACGGCGTCAACGCCATGGAGATCATGCACAAGGCGATGGGGCAGGTGCTGCGCTTGCAGCAGGATCTGAAAGATCGCTATGCCGACCACCGCTTTGCCGTGCCGCAGCCGACCTTGAACCTCGGTTACATTCAGGGCGGTGACAGCCCGAACCGCATCTGCGGTTGCTGCGAGCTGCATATCGACCTGCGACCCACTCCGCAGGTGGGGCCAGACGAGCTGATGGGGATGCTCAAAGAGGCGCTCTCTCCCATCGAAATTCACCAACCCGGCTGCCTGCATCTGCAACACCTACATGAGCCCATTCCCGCCTATGCCTGTGCCGACGACTCTGTGCTGGTGCGCGAAGCGGAGAAGGCGAGCGGTCGCGCGGCCGAGTCGGTCAACTACTGCACCGAGGCCCCTTTTATCCAGCAGCTTGGCTGCGAGACCATAGTGATGGGGCCTGGCCATATCACCCAGGCGCATCAGCCTGACGAGTATCTGGATCTCTCCTTCGTCAAGCCCACCACTGCGGTATTGCAGCATCTGGTTCGTCGCTTCTGCCTCTGAAAAGGGCAGCAAAGGGGGTCAAAGCTGTAAGTAAGTTACATAACAAGCCGGTGCCGGAGTAGTGAGGGAAATACATCTTCTGAATCGGCCTGTTATTTGACCTTGCGCAGACAATCTGGGTAGATTGTCACCCTAAGATGACGGAGCATATGTTGTAATCGCACAACAATAAGTGAGGTCGTCTCGCACCCCGGATGGGTGTAAGGCACCAACAAGATAAGGATGTGGAATGAACGAAAAGTACGCCGCACTACGCGCCAACGTAGGCATGCTGGGTCAGCTGCTGGGCAAGTCCATCAAGGACCATCAGGGTCAGGCCTTCCTCGACAAGATCGAAACCATTCGCCAACTGGCCAAATCTTCCCGCAAAGGCAATGAGGCAGACCGGGAACGTCTGCTCGATACCCTGCGCACCCTGAGCGACGACGAGCTGCTGCCGGTGGCCCGCGCCTTCAGCCAGTTCCTCAATCTGGCCAACGTGGCCGAACAGTTCCACACCATCTCCCGTCGCTGCGAAGAGCAGGTCTGCACTCCGGATCCGCTGGAGCAGATGTTCGACAAGCTGAAAGCCTCCAACCTGTCGCAAGAGGCCATCATTCAGGCCGTGCGCGAGCTGGATATCGATCTGGTGCTGACCGCTCACCCGACCGAAGTGACCCGTCGTACCCTGATCCACAAGCATGTGCAGCTCAACGACTGTCTCGAAGCGCTGGAACTCTCCGACCTGCTGCCCCGCGAGCGGGACAAGATCCTCAATCGCATCGAGCAGCTCATCAATCAGGCGTGGCACACCAACGAGATCCGCGAACAGCGCCCGACTCCGGTGGACGAGGCCAAGTGGGGCTTTGCGGTGGTGGAGAACAGCCTGTGGCCAGCCATTCCCGAATTCATGCGCAATCTGGACGAGCGTCTGCAACACCATCTGGGTGTGCGGCTGCCGCTGGATGCCGCGCCGGTCAAGTTCACCTCCTGGATGGGCGGTGACCGTGACGGCAACCCCTTCGTCACCGCCAAGGTGACTGCCGAAGTGCTGGAGCTGGGCCGCTGGATGGCGGTGAGCCTCTTCTACAAGGACATCCGCGAGCTCACTTCCGAGCTCTCCATGTCCGACTGTACCGACGCCGTGCGCGAGCGGGTTGGCGATCACCCCGAGCCCTACCGCGCGCTGGTGCGCGAGCTGCGCGAACAACTGCGCGAAACTCAGGAGTACCTGACCGCCAAGGTGCAGGGGCAGGCGAGCGAGAGCCGGGATCTGGTCAAGACCACCGCCCAGCTGCGCGAGCCGCTGGAGCTCTGCTACCACTCCCTGCACGCCTGCGGTATGGGCAATATCGCCGACGGCATGCTGCTGGATGTGCTGCGCAAGATCGCCTGCTTCGGCATCCATCTGGTCAAGCTCGATATCCGTCAGGATGGCGAGCGCCACGGCCAGGTCTTCTCCGAGCTGACCCGCTATCTGGGGCTGGGGGATTACGCCGAGTGGAGCGAGGATGACAAGCAGGCTTTCCTGCTCAACGAACTCAACTCCCGCCGCCCGCTTATCCCGAATGACTGGGAGCCGAGCGACGAGACCCGCGAAACCATCGAAACCTGCCGGGTGATTGCACAGCATGATCCCGATGCGTTCGGTATCTACATCATCTCCATGGCTGGTGCGCCATCCGACGTGCTGGCGGTGCAGCTGTTGCTGAAAGAGGCGGGCTGCAAGTTCCGCATGCCGGTCGCCCCGCTGTTCGAGACCCAGGAAGACCTGATGGCGGGCACCGCCGTGATGGAGCGCCTGCTGTCGGTGGACTGGTATCGCGGCTACATCCAGGGCCGTCAGTACGTGATGATTGGCTACTCCGACTCCGCCAAGGATGCGGGCATGATGGCCGCCGGCTGGGCCCAGTATGCTGCCATGGAGTCTCTGGTGGCGCTGGCCGAGGCCAACAATCTGCGCCTCACCCTGTTCCATGGTCGTGGCGGTACCGTCGGTCGTGGCGGTGCGCCGGCCCAGCAGGCCATCCTGTCGCAACCGCCGGGATCCCTGCGCGGTGGCCTGCGGGTTACCGAACAGGGCGAGATGATCCGCTTCAAGTTCGGTCTGCCGAAAGTGGCGATCAAGAGCCTCGAGCTCTACACCAGTGCCGTGCTGGAAGGCAACCTGCTGCCGCCGCCCAAGCCGAAAGCGTGCTGGCGTGAAGTGGTGGAGCAGCTGGCGACCGTCTCCTGCGATCACTACCGCAGCATAGTGCGCGGCCATCCGGACTTCGTGCCCTACTTCCGCGCCGCCACCCCGGAGATGGAGCTTGGCAAACTGCCGCTCGGCTCCCGTCCCTCCAAGCGCAAGCCCAACGGCGGCGTCGAGAGCCTGCGCGCCATTCCGTGGATCTTCGCCTGGACCCAGAACCGCCTGATGCTGCCTGCCTGGCTCGGTGCCCACAAGGCGCTGCAACAGGCGATCGACGATGGCAAGCTGGCCGTGCTGGAGGAGATGAGCGCCCAGTGGCCCTTCTTCCGCACCCGCCTCGAGATGCTGGAGATGGTGTTCCTCAAGGCGGACGTCTGGCTCGCCGAGTACTACGACACCCGTCTGGTGCCGCAGGAGCTGTGGGGCCTTGGCAAACAGCTGCGTCAGGAGCTTGCCGAATCCATCGAGGTGGTGCTGAAACTGAGCCCGCGCGGGGATCTGCTGGAGGATCAGCCGTGGATCAAGGAGTCCATCAAGCTGCGCAATCCCTACACTGACCCGCTCAACGTGCTGCAGGCCGAGCTGCTCAACCGCTCCCGCAACCACCCGGAGACCCTGCACCCCGAGCTCGACAAGGCGCTGATGGTCACCATCGCCGGTATCGCCGCAGGTATGCGCAACACAGGTTGATAGCCAGCCGAAGCCAGCAGGCTTCAGCAATATCCATCAAGCCAAAGGGCGCCGACAAGGCGCCCTTTGTGTTTGTTGTCCGGAAGAATTTGGACAGATGGGAACCCCGTCTTGATGTGAGGCAGCATTTCGTAGGGGGCAATAAGCGCAGCGCATTGCACCACTCGAAAATGTGTTTTGCATGGAGTTATCCTGCGTTTTATATGGCAAGCGGTGCAATTCACTTCGTTCATTGCACCCTACTGTAGTTGGTTGGCAAACTTATATATGTTACTTTGATTACATTTAGGATTATCTGCTGGTGGACAAATGAATTCGTCATTAAACTTCTTTAAATTCAAATCGATAAATATGTGGTTATTAGATTCTATAATCAATAGTTCCATATATGCAGCAAAACCAGAAAGTTTAAATGATCCATTTGATTGTCAAATCGACTTTGAATTTGAGCTTAAAAAAGCCACATTAAATGAAATGAATCATGCAAATGCTATTCTTCAAGCGGCTCTTAATAATCCAGCCTTCATTGATAACTGGCGAAATGCTTTATCGTCCTGTGGTGTGGTCTCTTTTACTCAGGATGATGCCTCTCATAAGGCAATAGAGAATATCTTGATGTGGACTCACTATGCGGATGAACACAAAGGGGTTTGTCTCGAGTATTCAGTGGGTGAGGAGTATATTAGTAATAACTGGATAGGTGATAATGCTGAAAACCCACTTGTGATGTGTAGGTCCGTTAATTATAAGCCTGAATTATCCATCAATTGTCTTGGTAACGATTTTAATAATGAGAGAGAGTTTGTTATAGCACTTTTGGAAGACTACTTAACTATGAAAACAACACCATGGGGTTATGAGCATGAGGGGCGAATTATTTTCACGAAAAATGGTTCTGTCGCATTACCAAGAGAAGCTTTAGTTGCCGTTAGGTTCGGTTTAAAGTCTTCTAGTGATCACGTGCGTTTAATAAAGCGGATACTGGCTGACTATTCACCTGAAACAAGAGTTTTTAAGGCAGTTAAAGAGAAAAACAACATCAAATTTATAGATGTGTGAATATAGCTGCTGTAAAGCACCCCCTCCAACTTGCATCCTCCTTCACGCAGGCGCAGACTGTTTGGCCTTGTTTTTATGCAATTCGATTCAAGGCAACCATCATGACTCCTGCCATCAACCTGCTGAAGAAGCTCAAGATCCCCCACAAGCTCTACCCCTACGAGTGCGAAGCCCACGACGATTTCGGCAAGCATGCCGCGACCCAGCTCGGGCTGCCGGAGGCACAGGTATTCAAGACCCTGATCGCCCACCACGACAAACAGGCGGTGGTGGCCATCGTGCCCTCATCCGGCATGTGCAGCCTGAAGCAGCTGGCCAAGGCGACCGGCCTCAAGAAGGTGGAGATGATGAAACCGGCGGAAGCGGAGAAGCTGACCGGCTACAAGGTGGGCGGCATCAGCCCGCTGGCCCAGAAGAAGCTGCTGCCCACCGTGCTCGACGAGTCGGCCATGCAATTTGACGAGATTCTGGTGAGCGGCGGCAAGCGCGGCCTCTCGGTCGGCGTGGCCCCGCAGGATATGATCACTCTTATGAAGTGGATTGCCGCTCCAATCGGCGAAGAGTAATCGGTGAAGAGTCAGCGACGAAGAGTGATGCCCCGCACGGCCTGACGCTGCCGCCACGGCACGGTAGCGGGCTGGCTGGTATAGTGGAAGGAGACTGGCTGCCAAGGATATGGCCCCATGCGAGCATCTGTCAGATCCCTGCTGTGCGCTGTGCTGCTTCTCCCCGCCACGGGTAGTGCTACCCCTGCCTTTACCCTGCACTCCTGTTTTGAAAACAGCGACTCTTACCCCTGGCTGCTGCAGTCGGGGGAGGGGATCGTTCAGTATCACCTCAAGCTGGTGGCAGAGCGCCTTGGCATCGAAATCCTGATGACTCCACTCCCCTGGAAGCGCTGTCTCTCGCTGGTGAGCAGCGGCCAGATGGATGCCGCCTTCAAGATGAGCTATAGCGCGGAGCGGGCGAGCAAGATAGGCAGTTACCCGATGCGCGGTGACAAGCCGGATCCCGACAAGCGCTTGCTCATCGAAAGCTACAGCCTCTATCAGCTAAAGGGGGGCAAGAGCCAGTGGGATGGCACCACCCTCAGGGTCAAGGGGATAGTGGCGGCCCAGTCCGGTTTCTCCATCGTCGAGTTCCTGCAGGGGGCGGGAGTCGAGGTGGATGACTCCAGCCGGGATCCGCTCATCATATTGAAAAAGCTGGTGATGGATCGGGCCGCCGCCACCGCCTTGCAGACCGAAGTGGCCGACAGTCTGCTGGCGGCTCACCCCGACCTGCAAGGGCAGATCGAGCGGCTGGCGCCGGTGCTGGTGGAGAAGCCCTACTATCTGGTCTTCTCCCACACCTTCCGCCAGAGCCATCCAAACGAGAGTCAGCAGGTGTGGGATGCCATCGAGGCGGTGCGCAACTCGCCCACCTATCAGCACTATGTGGCCAGTTTCAGACAGACCCACCGGGCAGGGGACTAGGGATGAGAGTGATAAGCCATGGGACGGCAGAGCGGTTTGCAGGATGGTGGCTGGTGCTGCTGGTGGCCAGTCTGTTTGCGCTGCTCCCGCTGACGGTCGAGGCGGTGACCCGCTTTACCTACATCAGCCCCGAGAGCGAGCGGGATCCGCGCACCACCTACGATCGGGAGCTACTGCGCCTCGCCCTCGACAAGACGCGCGACCAGTTTGGCGACTATGTGATGGAGGCTGCGCCCCCCATGACCAAGGCGCGGGCACGGCTCAGCATGCAGCTCGACAGCTTCCCCAATCTCTTTGCCATGGACAGTTACAGCAGCACCCGCGATGGCCAGGAGCTGGCCTATGTCCCCTTTCCGGTGCATCTGGGGATCGTCAGCTACCGCATCTGTTTTGTCAGCCCGCAGCAGCAGGCGGCAGTCAGGGAGGTGACCGATCTTGCTGGCTTGCGCCGCTTCACCTTCGGTCAGGGCAAGGGGTGGCTCGATGTGGATATCCTGCGCCACGCCGGGCTGGAGGTGATGGAGGTGGATGGCTACGAGAAGCTGTTCAAGATGGTGGCGCGCGGCCGTTTCGATCTCTTCTGCCGCGGGGTGAGCGAACTGCGCAGCGAACAGCTCACCCACGACGAGGTGGAGGGGCTCAAGGTCGATGATGCCCTGATGATCTACTACCCGCTGCCCCGGGTTTTCTATACCAACGCCAACAACCGCGAGGCGCTCAGGCGGGTCGAGCAGGGGCTGCAAATCGCCTGGCAGGATGGCTCGCTGCAGGCACTGTGGCGCAAGAGCTTCGGCCCGGCCATTGCCTTTGCCCACCCCCAGCAGCGGCGGCTGATCAAGCTGGAGAACCCCTTCCTCAAGGGGATCAGCTTCGATTACCGTCCCTATTTCTACAATCCGCTCACCGATCGCTTCGGCGATCAGTGAGGCTCCCGCCACTTGCGGCAGAGCTCCAGCCAGGCTTCGGCGGTGCGCGACAGATAGCGCTCGCGGGGCCAGATCACCCCGAGTCGCCAGCTCAGCTCGGGCTCCAGCGGCCGCAGTACCAGCCCTTCCGGATTGAGCCGGTTGCAGACCGGCTCGGGCAGGAAGGCGACCCCCATGCCGCTGCGCACCATGGCGGTGAGAAAATCCCACTGACTGCTGCGCGCCGCTACCTGTGGCACAAAGCCCGCCCCGCGGCATGCCTGCTCCAGCCGTTCGCTCAGAGTGAAGGCCTGGGTATAGAGCAGGAAGGGCTCCTCCTGCAGCGCTTCCATCCGCAGCGGCGCATCGCCGCGCCAGCGCGGCTGATCCGGCAGCACCACCTGAATGGGATAGCGATCGAGATCGAGGGCGCTCAGCGGCCCCTCCTCTTTGGTGGGCAGCATGGTGATGGCGAGATCCAGCTCCCCCTCCAGCACCGCCTGTTCGATCAGGCGGCCGCCATACTCCACCAGCGTCAGCTCCACCTTGGGGTAGCGGGTGCGGTAGGCGCGGATGAGATCAGCGTAGAGGTGACCCACCATGGGAGGGATACCGAGGGTGAGGCGGCCATGCTGCAGGCTCTGCAGATCCGCCAGCTCCGCCTCCAGCTGCTGCATCTCGGCCAGAATGGTCTGGGCCCGCTGGAACAGCACCTGCCCGCTGTCGGTCAAGGTAAAGCGACGCCCCTCCCGGTTGAGCAGGGGCTGGCCCAGCTCCTCCTCGATATTGCGGATCATCTTGCTGATGGTGGGCTGGGTGACGAACAGCTTCTCCGAGGCGCGGGTGAAGCTCTGCTCCCGAACCAGTTCGACAAAGTAGCGCAGGGCGCGAATATCCATGGGCTCTCCCGGGATAACAAGGGCTCTAATCATGCCAATATGGCATGAAATGACTCATTCTAATTCATTTTATGAAGGATCTGAGCCAACTAACGGGGTGAGGCGTGCTGCGGGCAGGGGATAAACAGGCTGGCCGATCGGATGGCAGGAAAAACGTGGGGCGGCCACGGTGGCCGCCCGTATGTATTCAGTTGCCGCGCAGGGCGGCGGTGAGGGCCGAGAGGGAGAGGTGCTGGCGCCCGCTCTGGTCGAAGTTGGCATCGTCCAGCCAGCGGCCAAGGGTCGCCTGCAGGGCGGGCCACTCGCTGTCGATCACCGAGAACCAGGCGGTATCGCGCGAGCGATCCTTGTCGACCCGGGCCTGCCGGAAGATCCCCTCGAAGGTGAAACCGAGCCGCAGCGCCGCCTGCCGGGAGGGGAGGTTGAGGGCGTTGCACTTCCACTCGTAACGGCGATAGCCGAGGGCGAAGGCGCGCGCCATCATCAGCGCCATGGCGGCGGTGGCGAGCCGGGTGCGGCGCATTGCCGGGGCGAAGTGGAGCCAGCCCACCTCGATGCTGCCAGCGAGGGGGTCGATGCGCAGAAAGCTGGCGAGCCCGAGGGCGCGGCCGCTGGCGGCATCGACGATGGCGTAGAACTGGGGATCCCGCCCTGCCGCCATGCGCGCCAGCCATCCCTGCCACTCGGCGCGGCTCGGGAAGGGGCCACTGGTGAGGTAGGTCCAGAGGCTCCCGTCATCCTCGCCGAAGGCTTGCCAGAGGCTTGCTTCATGGCGGGCCGGATCGAGCGGTTCGCAGCGACAGCCCCACCCCTCAAGTAGTTGCGCTTCGGGGAAACGGGCGCCGTCCCAGCCGGCGACCAGCGGCCCGATCGGTTGGCCAAATTCGTTGATCTCAGCAGCCACAGCGCACCTCCTCGTTTGTCAGCCGACCCGGCTCGTCGCCGAGCGCGACCGCAAAGCCATCCCGCTGCCACCAGTGGAGGCCGCCGATCAGCTCCTTGACCCGAAAACCGAGGCGCGCCAGCTTGCAGGCTCCCTGAGTCGAACCGTTGCAGCCGATGCCGTCGCAGTAGCAGACGTAGATGGCATCGCGATCGAGCCTGGCCACCCGCTCGGGCACCATCTCCCGGTGCGGCAGGGAGATGGCCCCGGGAATGTGGCCGGCGGCGTAGTGCGCTGGCGAGCGGGTGTCGATGACGACGATGCCGGCCGTTGCCGCCATCAGGTCGGCGGCCAGATCGGCGGCATCGGTGCGGCAGGCGAGCTGGGCCTCGAAGAAGAGGGCGGCCTGCTCGGGCGAGAGCAGGCCGGTGGAACGAACGTGACTCATGATTAACTCCTTGTCAGATGGCAGAGCTCCACTCTAGCGGCATAATGGTTCACACGGATGTACCAATTCTGCTGGATGGAGTAGACCAATGAGCGCCTTGCCGACCCTGTTTGCCGAGAACGATGCCAGCCTGCCGGTGCAGGAGCGGCTGGTGCGCACGGTGCGTGATGCCATCCTCGCCGGTCACCTGCCACAGGGTAGCCGCCTGCCGCCGAGCCGGGTGCTGGCGCGGGATCTCTCCCTGTCGCGCGGTACGGTTGAACAGGCTTATGGCCGGCTGGAGGCGGAGGGCTACCTGACCCGCCGGGTCGGCGTGGGTAGCTTCGTAGCGCTGGCGGTGGTGCCCGCACCACGCAGCAGCCAGCGCGGTGGCGCCCCCTTGTCAAAGCGCGGGGCGGCGATCCTCGCCAGCGGCGCCTGTCAGGAGGAGACGGGCACCCCGCACAGTTTTGCCAGCGGTCAGGGCGACACGCTCGCCTTTCCCCGCGAGCTTTGGGGGCGGCTGTTGCAGCAGCAGTGGCGCCGGCATGGGCCACGCCTGATGCAGTATGGCGATCCGGCCGGTCTGCCCGCCCTGCGTCAGGCCATCGCCGCCTATCTGGTGCAGTCGCGCGGACTGGTTTGCCACCCGGAACAGGTATTGCTGCTCACCAGCTCCCAGCAGGGGATCCAGCTCGCCGCCCAGCTGCTGCTCGACCCCGGTGATACGGTCTGGCTGGAGGATCCGGGTTACCTCGGCGCGCGCAATGCGATGCAGGCCGCCGGGGCGCGCCTCCACCCGGTGCCGGTGGATGAGGAGGGGCTTAACCCGTCTGGCGATCATCCGGCGCCGCGCCTCATCTACACCACCCCTTCCCACCAGTATCCCCTCGGCATGGCGATGAGCCTGCCCCGGCGCATGGCGCTGCTGGCCCGCGCCGAGCGGGAGCAGGCATGGATTTTGGAGGATGACTACGACGGCGAGTTTCAGTACGACCAGCGGCCGCTCCCCTCGCTGCAGGGGCTGGATCGCAGCGGCCGGGTCATCTATGTGGGCACCTTCAGCAAGGTGCTGTTCGGTTCGCTGCGCCTCGCCTATCTGGTGCTGCCACCGGCGCTGCTGGAGCCCTTTGCCCACGCGCGCGCCGCGTTCGACGGCCACAGCAACCAGCTGTTGCAGGCGGTGACCGCCGAGTTTCTGCAGAGGGGCTACTTTGCCAGCCATCTGCGCCAGATGCGGCTGCTCTACCGCAGTCGGCGGGATCTGCTGCTGGCCCAGCTGGCCGAGCACTGCCCGCAGCTGACCCCCATCCACACCGGTGCCGGATTGCAGTGCACCGCGCTGTTGCCCCCCGGCGGCGAGGCGCGCTGGACAAACATGGCCAACCGGCAGGGTCTGGGATTGCGACCCTTGCGCCCCTTCTATCTGGGGCAGGCGGATCGGGAGGGGTGGCTGCTCGGCTATGCCGGCCTCGACAACGCCACCCTGCGCCAGCTCTGCCGCGACCTTGGCCGCGCGTTGCAAGAGGGGTAGTTCATGCCTTTAAGGCATGAAATTGATAATTTAAATTCATTTCTGGAAGGTTTGGCCTCTCTCTATACTGTGAACCAGTTCACAGAAAGACCCTTGATCATGAAATCCCTTGCCCTGCGCTGGTTACAGACACCCTTCCAGATTGTGTTGCTGGCAGCCATCTGGCTGTTGGCCGATACCGCGGTTCGAACCCTCCATCTGCCGCTGCCCGCCAACCTCACCGGCATGCTGTTGCTGCTGGCCTGCATCCTGCTCGGGGTGGTCAAGGCCGAGTGGTTCAGTGCCGGTGCACGCTGGCTGCTGGCCGAGATGCTGCTGTTCTTCGTTCCTGCCGTGGTGGCGGTGGTCAACTATCAGGAGCTGCTGCTGCAAGAGGGGTGGCGCATCATGGTGGTGCTGCTGGTGAGCACCACCCTGGTACTCGGTACCACGGCGCTGGTGGTGGACCGGGTTTACCGCCTCGAACTGAAACTGGCCCGTCGGAGTCGCCGTCATGTCTGATACCCTGCTCGGGCTGCTCTGTTTCGCCCTCACCCTGCTCTTCTACTACGCCAGCAAATGGCTCTACGGCAAAAAACGCATCCTGCCGCTGATGCCGCTGCTGCTGGCGCCGACCCTGCTGGTGGCCGTGGTGCTGCTGTTCCACATCCCCTATCAGGACTACATGGCGGAATCCCACTGGTTGCTCTGGCTGCTGGGCCCGGCCACCGTCGCCTTCGCGGTGCCGGTCTACGAGAACCGCCAGCTCATTCGTCGCCACTGGTTGTCGCTGTCGGTCGGGGTGGTTGCGTCGGTCATCATGGCGGTGGGCAGTACCGTGCTGCTGGCTCGCTGGCTCGATCTCTCCGACATGTTGCAGCGCAGTCTGGCTATGCGCTCCATCACCACGCCGTTTGCGGTGGAGGCGACCCGCGCCATCGGCGGTCAGAGCGATCTCACGGCGCTGTTTGTGGTGCTGACCGGCGTCATCGGCATGGCGGTAGGGGAGAGCGTGCTCACCGTGCTGGCCATTCGCAGTCGCCTCGGCAAGGGGGCCGGCTTTGGTGCCTCGGCCCACGGCGCCGGCACCGCCAGGGCCTATCAGATGGGCAACGAAGAGGGGGTAGTCTCCAGCATGGTGATGATGATTGCCGGTATGGTGACCGTGCTGCTGGCACCCCTGCTGGGCCGGATATTCTGGTAGGCTGAACTCCCCTTTACAAGGCTGCTCGTCCCGGCGCTACACTCTAGTGAGCGTGTATTCCCGGGATGAGCAGTATGACCTTTCATCGCCTCGCTTCCTTCTTGCTGCTGTGCAGCTTCTCCCTCCTTGCCACCCCCCTGCGGGCGAGCGATGTCTTTACCCATATCAGCCCGGAGAGCGACCGGGATCAGCGCACCATCTATTTTCGCGAGCTGCTGCAGCTGGCGCTGGAGAAGACCCGCGACAGCTTCGGTGACTACGAGTTGCGGGCAGCGCCGCCGATGAACCGGATCCGGCTGCGACAGGTGCTGCAGACCAACCTCTATCCCAACTTCTTTGCCGTCGATACGCCGCAGCCCGATAGCGGCGAGGCCCTCGACTATGTCCGCTTTTCGGTTGAGCTCGGCATCCTCGGCTATCGCATCTGCTTCGTCAGCCCGCAGCAGGCGAAGGCGATTGCCGGGGTGACCCGCTTCGAGCAGCTCAAGCAGTACCAGAATGTGCAGGGGCGTGGCTGGCAGGATGCCGCCATTTTGCGGGCGGCCGGGCTGCAGGTGCAGGAGGTGGACAGCTACGAGCGGCTGTTCAAGCTGGTGGCCCGCGGGCGGGCCGACCTATTTTGCCGCGGCGCCAACGAGCTCTTCACCGAGCTGGAGCAGCACCGGGATGTGGCCGGCCTCACCGTGGAGCAGCATATCGCTCTGCACTACCCCTTTCTCCATCTCTTCTACACCTTCAAGGGGAATCAGGCGGGGATCCGGCGCATTCAGGCCGGGCTCAAGCTGGCATGGCAGGATGGCTCGCTGCAGCGACTCTGGCTGCACCACTTCAAACCCTCCCTCGATCAGGCCAGACTCCACCAGCGCCAGCTGTTCGAGCTGCCCAACCCGCTGCTCAAGGGGATCGACTTTGATTACGACGCCTATCACTACGATCCGGTGACCGGGCGTTTCGGCCCCGGCTTGCCCTGAGCCGGGATGCCCTCCCAGTGGGTCATTAGTCTGCGCAAACGCACCTTTTTCATTCCAATAATGCATGATCTGTATAATTTAAATTCATTTAATGAATGAGCTGTCTACTGAATATACTGTGACCCGCTTCACGGTAATCAGGTTTGGCTCCTGCCCGGCTTATCAGCCCCGCTGAACTTGCTCCTGAACCGTCCAGCTCAGGCGTCTTGGTGTCCGACATGAAGGCGTCCATCACCGATCGGGGTGAGCCCCGGATTTGTTACCGCTGACGGAGCTTTCACATGTTCTCTTCTGCTACCAACGCGCTCATTGTCGAAGGGGGCGCCATGCGCGGCATCTTCGCCAGTGGCGTGCTCGATGCCTTCGTGGAAAGTCACCACTACCCGTTCGATTTCGTCATGGGCGTCTCTGCCGGGGCGACCAATCTGGTCTCTTACCTGAGCGAGCAGCCACGCCGCAGTCATCACATCATCACCGAGCTAGCCTGCAGCAGCGACTTTCTCGACCCGCTGCGCTTCGTCAAGGGGGGTGATCTGGTGGATGTCAGCTGGCTCTGGCGTACCAGTCGTTACCGCTTTCCCCTCGATCTCGATACCTTCTCCGCCTGCCGCATCCCCTTCTATGCGGTCACCACCGATGTGGCGACCGGTGAAGCCGTCTACCTGCCGGTGCGCCCCGACAACATGGACGAGGTGCTGACCGCCACCTGCGCCCTGCCGGTGGTACAGCACGAGACCCCCTGTGTCGATGGCCGTTTCATGGCGGATGGCGGCATCAGTGACTCCATCCCGGTGATCGAGGCCTATCGGCGCGGGGCGCGGCGGATGACGGTGGTGCTCTCCGAGCCGCGCGGTTATCGCAAGAAGCCGGCCCGCTTCTGCTGGATGGTGAAGGCGCTGCTCAAGACCCAGCCCGCGCTGGCACAGGCGATGCTGGCACGGGATGTGGCCTACAACCGCGCCCTCGACTTTATTGAAATGCCGCCCGCTGATTGCGAGATTGAGGTGATTGCGCCACCGGCCGGTTTTCCGGTCTCCCGCTTTACCCGCGATCAGCTCAAGCTGGAGTCCGGCTATCTGCAGGGCTACTGGCAGGGACGCCAGAGCCTGCTGCGGGCGGGCAGAGAGGCGCGGGCTGCCTAGCGGCAAAATGGTTGGAATAGGGAATGCAGTTATGAAAAGGGGAACCTCGCGGTTCCCCTTTTATCTTTCTGATCGGCAGTCGCAGGTTACAGCATTTGCTTGAGGCGATAGAGCAGGTCGAGTGCCTGACGGGGGGTGAGCTCGTCCGGGCGCACCGCTTCCAGCTCATCGACTACCGGATGGCTCTGGGGCGCCATGGCCACCGGGGCAGGGCGGCTTTCACCGGCGGCCACCGGGGTGGCGCTTTCCAGCTCGTGCAGC